>JANQSQ010000013.1 GCA_028283985.1 Rhodothermales bacterium
AGGTATCTGGTGGAATTTCGATCCCAAGCAAACGATGGCCGCCGTACAGTTGCTGATTTACGGGGCCTACTTCACCCTTCGCGCAAGCGTGGAAGAACCTGAAAAGCGGGCGCGCATCGCCGCCGTATATAATCTGTTCGCGGCCGCCTGCGTCCCGTTTCTCCTGTACGTGCTTCCCCGCCAGATGGAAAGCCTGCACCCCGGCGCGGAGGGCAACCCTGCCTTCAGCGATATCACCCATCCGATCATGCGCGTGGTCTTTTACGCGGCGGTGATCGGTTTCATCGGGCTCTTCTGGGTCTTTTACACGCAACGAGTCCGGCTGACCGCCCTCAACGAACGAGCCGACGATATCCCCAAACCATGATCATTCACTCCATTCAGGAAGCGGATACGACGTACGGCGCTGCGCCGTACGATTCCGTATGGACTGCGCAGGAAGTGCCGGTGCAGCAACCGGACGCCCTGGAGCGAACCATGCTGGCCCAGGACAAACTCTATGTGGTGCTGGCGGTGGCGCTTATCATCTGGATCGGGCTTGCGGCATTCATATACCGGACCGATCGCAAAATCGACCGGCTGGAACGGAAACTGGATGCGCGCATTTCAGACGAAGACGCCTCGCCGTAGCATTATTAATTTTATGTAACTGATTGCTCACGTATTCTCGCATACGACCCCTTCACACAGCAAACCGCCCGGAGGGGCAAAGACCATGATCGACACGCTTTCAATCGCCCGCAACCTGACAGCCGCCGGATTCGACGCACCGCAAGCCGAAGCCCTGGCGGACGCTATCGCGAACCGGGAAGGACAGGCCGCAACGAAAGACTTCGTGCATGCCGAAGTTAGCCCGCTCCGCGCCGATATGGGCGCGCTGAAATGGATCACGGGCGTGAATCTCGCAATCACCCTTGCGCTTCTCGCCGTCGTACTCGCCGGATAGCTCCACCGCCTCCGACAACACCCGCATGAAACCCAAAACGATCATAGGCCTCGCGCTGATGCTTGGCTTCGGCGCCCTGCTGTTCCTCAACTTCGGGCAACAGGTCGGGGGATACATGGATTTCGCCGAAGCCGAAGAAACGGGCGCGGAAGCGCATGTGGTCGGGACATGGGTGGAGTCGGAACGGTATGCATACGACCGCGACCGGAACGTCTTCAGTTTCCATATGCAGGACGAAGAAGGCCATGTGCGCATGGTCCATTATCCCAATCCCAAGCCGGCCAACTTCGAAGACGCCGAACGGCTGGTCGTACAGGGCTCCACAGAGGGGGACATCTTCGTAGCGCGGCACATCCTCGTCAAGTGCCCCTCGAAATACAACGACGGCGCCGAATTCCGGGCGGCGGCTTCGTAGAAGGAAAATGAAAACGCTCTTTTCCCGAATACTGAAGAAGATTCAGCGGGGTAAAACCAGCGGCGAAACGCCGGTCGCCAAACTGACAGCCATCGAACCGTCCCCTACCCATCGCCCGAAAGTGGGTACCGTCACATCCGCTCCCGTATGCTATGACTCGGACGCATTTGATCCGATGACAGACGAGGAACTGGCGGAATGGGGACTTTGACCGCTTATCTCCTCGATACCTGTACGCTCATCTGGCTGTGCGCTGAACCGGAACGGCTCTCGAAGACCGCGAAAGACGCCATCGAAACAACGGATTCGCCGCTGTTGCTGAGCGACGCTTCCGCGCTCGAAATCGCTCTCAAATGGCAAGCAGGGAAGATCGAGCTCCCCGATCCCCCGCGGCACTGGCTGGAAAAACAAATAGCCGTCTGGGGGTTGCAATGCCTGGAACTGAGCCGGTCCGACATCTACCGGACCACCGAGTTACCGGATCGCCACAAAGATCCGTTTGACCGCTTGCTGGTAGCGTCGGCCCTCAACGAAAACGCAACCATTCTGACGCCGGATGCGGCTATCCGCCAGTACCCGGTAAGTTATCTCTGGTAAAGTCCGTGTAAAACAACAAAAATTTGGTACTAAATAACTGAGACAGAAAACAGTGAGCCGTACGTATGGCCAAATCTATGCCGTTTTCTTACCCGATGCCTTCTTACGGAAACTCGGCGACCATGTGCGATGGAGTAATCTGGATGGGGACTTGCGTCGATGTCGGGCCCTTTTCACTTCATCAACGTCATCAGCCCCGTACGCCCCTGACCCGCGGCTTCGAGGCGGTAGAAATAGGTTCCACTGGGGAGAGACGTTGCATCGAATACGGAGGCGTGCTTTCCTGCATGTTGCGCACCGTCAACAAGAACGGCTACTTCCCGCCCCAACACGTCGTACACGCTCAGGCGTACGTGACCTGGGGCGGGCAAGGCGTATTCGATGGTCGTAGCATGAGTAAAGGGATTGGGATAGTTCGACGTCAGCGTGGCGGCGCTCGGGAGTTCAGGGGTTGTTTCGCTCGCCGTGATCGTGGAGGCATCGTATTTGGCCACAAAAGAGGATAATCCGGTCGATGTAATCGTCTTCAGTCCCAGGCGGAGCGTATTAAAGAATAGACCCGCAATATAGAGATCGCCTGAAGGACCAGTAGCCATGGAAATAATGTCCGGTCTATATGGTCCGGGGGCATGTTCGACCCAACGCAACTGTCCCTCGCCGTCATAGCGCGCCACGAAAGCATCGAAACTGGCCTCGGATTTCACCAGCAGAACCCCTTGGATCCGGAGCTCGGAACTGGAAAAACTACCGCCTGCATAGACATGGTCTGAGGCGTCGGGCACTATAGTGGAAATAAATTCGTGAGAGTCCCCCACCCCCACCATTTGCCGGGCCCAGAGAATGGCGCCGTCCGGAGCGTGACCGGTCAGAAATGCGCCGCTCCCACCAGGATCTCTAAAGACAATGTCTCCGATCGTAACCGGGCCATAATCCACATAACTGTCCGAGTCGCGCATGCGCCAGCCGACATAGAAATTCCCTTCGGCGTCGACAGCAATATTCCGCATGACGGGGGATATATCGCTTATACCGTAGGCAGGATGGGTTTCTCCGCTTACCCCGAGAGCATCGACGGTGTGGGCCCAGCGGAGATTGCCCTGTGCATCGAAACTCGCCAGGGCGCGCGCTTCATCGGTGAGCGTCACTTCGTTAAGCTGGCCTTCTCCGAACACGGCGCCCTTGCTGAAACAGCCGCCGAGGTATGTGTTTCCGGCATCGTCCACAGCGAAAGTCTCGGTACGACCATGCACTATATCGTACGAGTTACAAGACAGAAGGAGTGTGTCAAAGCCAGGCCCTCCGATGCGCTGAACCCAGCGGAGGTCGCCTTCAGACGTGTAACTGATCAGAAAAATATCGTAGAGCGAGGGGCTGGCCTCGGTACTCGTATTCGGAACGAAGGCGGCAAGTGTATCCGGGCCAAAGAAGAGCGTATTTTGGTAAATGCCGGCGGCGTAGATATTTCCGACTGCATCCAAACCGAAGTCCAAAATATTTCCGGGCCAGGTCGTGGCCAAATGATAGACATCTCCAAGAAGAATAGTCCGTATCGTCTCGCCCTCTAACGTGTAGATACCGATCCCGACACCGGCAGAAGCGATTTGGCTATGACTCGAAGTACGGGGCGATCCCTCGATCGTGTAGACGCGGTCATCCCCAACAGCTACGGCGTATAACTTATGAGCAAGCGACACCCTTTCTCTCAAAGCTCCTCCCCGCATCCAGCGCTGCATTCCATCGTTGCCATATCTGCCGAACCTGTACCCGCCCGCCACATAGACTTCTCCATCTTTGCCTACGTCAATATCCTTGATTATGGTTTCAATATTCCTGAACTCGGCCAAGTTTGCCACTTCCTGAACCCAGACCGGTGTCGTGGAAGATGGCGCTAAATCATGAGACTGCCCCTTTGCGCCTGCGGGAACGAGCAGGCCCGTCAACACCGCTACCATAATACTCGCTGTATGTCTCACAAGGCCCTCCATGGCGGTTTGTGAAGATGTGACGCGTCTCGGTTATTTCATCAGGAGTACGGATTTCGTAAACGTTTTTCCTCCTGCATGGAGAATAACGAAATATAGTCCGCTTGAAAAGCTAGATGCCTCGAACCGGACGGTATGTTTTCCGGGTATCTGGACACCGTCCAAAAGAACAGCCACCCTGCGCCCCAGAAGATCATAGACCGTAAGGCGAACCGGACCTTCCTCGGCAAGTCCGTAGTGGATCGTCGTTACGGGATTGAAAGGATTGGGGTAAGGCACCTCCAAGCCGGTGGGGACCTTGTGCTCCTCGAGTTGGGCATCATCCGTCATTTCCGCAGCAGGAGAAGCCTGGGCAATGCGCATCGGCACCGTTTCAGTACAGCTATTTAAAGAAAGAGTGACGGCTGCAGACTCGGTCCTTACAATGCCTATTCCGTCGGTGTAATCCTTGTAGGGTACGATGCGATAAGAATACGTGCCCGTGTCCGATCCTCCGGCAATGCATTGATAACTTGTATCGATGTACGCATCCGTGTTGGCATCAAGCTTGGCGACCTCGACCCAATCGTTGTCGTTGTATTGACGCTCTACCAAGTATCCCTCCTCAATCAATGAATTGTCGATCCAGGTAACCTCCGGGTTATAATCCGTTGCAGAGTCGACTGCGATACTGGGACCGCCGGGAATGGCGGGTCCGCCGATCCTGCGTTCGGCGAACCGATCTTCAATCGTGGCTGCATAGGTGCCGTTGTTGCTGTGTTTGTCGGCTGTCGCGTAACGATCTCTCAGTTGTTCGAACGTTGCAGGCTGGGGCTTGATCTGAAGCGCAATAAAAAGAAGTTGACTTGCTTGCGAACTGATCTGCTTGTCTTTCTCCTCACGGATTTTCCATATGGCCCCCGCAATTATTCTTCCCCTGAGGTGCTTAGTCCCTCCACAGCCTGTGCTCTTAATATCAATGTCATCCATCGTACAGTTGTTCCAAAGAAACTGTACGCCACTTGTCCCCAGTTCTCGAACGATTTCCAGAGGATCGTTATTTCTATCCATCCCTGTGCTATCCCTTCCTGAGGGTCCGGCAAAAGTAAAATCGTTTGTCTTGTCCGCAGCGAAATAATCGGCAAAGCCCTCATCCATGGCTCCAAATTCTTTATGCCTTACTACGTCCAGGTAAATACTAGGCATTTCCGGTTCCATTCCCCATGCCAGCGTTATCAGTGAATCGTGAAACGATCGGTATAACGTATTCCAAACATCATGCATAAATTCATGAAAGACGATTTCATTGGACATTGCATTAACAAGTCCCAGAAAAACGCTTTTTTCATTAGCAGGTCTACCCGAAGCTGTTCCTGCGTAATGAGCATGATTTCTAGCTTCACTGATTTGCAATAAATATTTATGTGTATCCACGCCATCGTAATTGTACGTATCCTCATTTCTGAAATATTCGTACATTTCGCGCATGTGGTATACGCCGTTGAGTGCGTAGGAAGTAAGCCCGCCGTCGCCGCTGTCGCCCCAACCCCAGTTAAAATCAAATTGGGTTCTGCCATTGATCTCGATCGAAAAACTTTTCTCCTTTAGGCACATGGGAAACCTCGCTAATCTAAACTCCTCGTAGACTGCATATTCTTCGTCGGTAATATACGCCTTGTCGTTTGCGATCTCGAAAGTCACCGTATGCGTCGTGTCGGCAAGATTCGGAACGGAGTAATCGCCATTCTCGTCAGCATAGACCACACGCGTTTCCTGCGTAGCGTCGTTTTGGACAGTGACCTTCGCATAGGGAAACGGCTGGTTTTCACGCCGGGTAAACGGATGATGGGTACTATCAGGCGACTCGTAGTAGTTGAGCGTCACTTCGCCGTAGAGACTACCTGTCCCCGAAGGCACAGTCTCGCGGCGCACTGTCTTCGGCGGCGCAGCCTTGAAGATGCTTTCTTCCGGGATATCGGTGCGCGGAAGCGCATAGGGAATGGCCGCCGTAGTTGAAGAGATCGAGGCAGCATGGGCAGACAGGGGGCGGGAGGATTCGTCCACAGCGAAGCGCACTCGCCTCTGTCCCTGCGAGAAACTATCCAAAATATTGCTGTACTCGGCAATGACATCTCCCGTGTGCGCATCCACTAGAAAGGTCTTGCTGAACGGAGGGTCATGGTCCCGGTCCTCCAGTACGACCACCCAGGCCAACCTGAAAACATAGCGCTCGGCCAGTTCTTCCGGCACGACGACAAGATCCTCCTTCACGGTAGCTTCCGTTCGGGGTATGGTTGTTTGCCCCCTCGCAAAAGCGATGGCGGCGCCCTTGCTTATCGAGGCCCCCGCCTGCACATCGAGTTTGGGAAAGGCGCGGGCGCCTGCAGCGACGATACGCCCGCTGTAGGTTACAGTGATCCCTACCTGCGAGCCGAGCACGCGAAGTCCCTCGTAGACCTGCACATAACTGATGAACCAGAACGCGCCGTCGGTCTCTACGCGGGGCTCGCTCAGCTGTTTAGTGTCAACCCCGAACACGCCCGCATGCGCATCAAGGAAGGCGTCCGCCGCCGCGGATACGGACGACTTCGATGACAACGACGGCGCGCCTCCCAGATTGAAGTCCAGCGAGTCAGTATCGATGATCCAGGTGGCCGTTTCGCTCTTCTCGTCCACATAGGCGGTAAAACGTTTCCCGTTGTGCTGCAGGATGTGCGGCGCTCTGGTGGACCTGGCGCTCTGACCCAGCGCTTCGGAAGAAGCAAGCAAAAACAACGCCGCGCCTGCCGCCGCTAAAAGCGCGCAGAGTACGTTTCTCATTACAGGCAAGAACTTCATGATTGGGGTACTACATTTTTTACAAATCGTAAGAGACCGCGAGCGGGGCCGGGGCGGACTCGCCAGCGTCGTCGGTTACCGTCAGTTCGAGGGTCGTCGAATCCGACAGCGTGAGCGTAAGGCTGTTTGCGGCGCCGCCGGAGACCCACTGACAGATGGGCTCCGCCCTGTCGAGAGGTCCTCCGTCGTCGCACCGTCTATAGCGCCAGCTGTACGTATAGGGCGCACTGCCCCCGCTCACCGAGGCCCTCCATGTAGTGCTGCCAGGGCTAGTGACCGACGACGGGCCGCTGATCGAGACGGTAAGCCCCGTCACCGTGCTGACCGTCACGCCGACGGACTGTGTGGCGCTGGCTTGGAACGGATCTGTCGCTATCACCGTTACGGTTGCGCTGCCTGCCGAGCCAGGCGCGATCGTGAGTATCGAGTCCGGGACGCTTGCGCTCGCTATACTGTTATTCGACGTATTGGCCTCGTAGTCCAGGTTATCGCCATCAGGATCCGAGAAGTAGTCGTTCAGGTTGAACCTGACCGACGAACCGCCTGCGGTCAGCGTCTGGTCCGCAATATCCCTGCTCGCTACAGGTCTTCTATTGACTTTCGCAGTGAACGATTGATCTACGTCGGCCTCGGACGGATCTTCCGCCGTCACTGTCACCGTGGCGCTGCCTGCCGCAACGGCCGTTATCGTAAGCGTACTGTCGGATATGCTTGCGCTGACTATGCTGCTTGACGACGAAGAGGCCGAGTAGTCCAGTTCATCTTCTTCGTTGGGATCCGAGAAATACGACGATATGACGAAACTTGCCGACGAAGACGATGTGCCCAGCGTAAGTATCCGATCAGGCATCGTACCTTCGGCCTCAGGCGGAAGATTCGGCTGAGTGACCTCCACCGAATGCACATCCGTAGCGGTGTCTGCGGGAGACTGCGAATCGGTCGCCGTCACCTCAAGGCGGGCATAGTCGCTTGATGTTGTTATGGTCTGCATCTGAATGCTACCCGATCCTGCATTTACCCACTGCCACTCGCAAGGCTCTTCTCGAGTCAGATCCTCATCGAGGCACTGCCCAGCGTAACGCCAACTGTACCTATAGGGTGGATCGCCGCCGCTGGCGGACGCCTGCCATGTACCGCTCGTGCCCGAGACAATTGACGCCGGACCTGTGATATCTACTTCAAGGGGCGGTATGACCATCTGTGTGACCCCCACCGAATGCGTATCCGTAGCGGAGACTGCGGGAGAGTCCGAATCGGTCACCGTCACGCGAATGCGCGCCGAGGCGCCCGTCGTCGTTATCGCGCGCGTAAGGCTACTCCCTGTACCTGCGCTTATCCATTCCCACTCGCAAGGATCGCCCGGATTTGCAATAACGCACTGCGTCGCATACTCCCAACTGTATGAATAGGGCTGGGTCCCGCCCCTTGCCGTTGCCTGCCAAGTGTATTGCATGCCCGATACGATCGATGCCGGACCTGTGATCGACACCGTCAGCGGCTGTGTGACCCCCACCGAATGCGTATCCGTAGCGGAAACTGCGGGAGAGTCCGAATCGGTTACCGTCACGCGAATGCGCGCTGAGGCG
>JANQSQ010000238.1 GCA_028283985.1 Rhodothermales bacterium
TCGTCCCTGCGGCAGCGCGCGGCCCGTGCCTTCCGCCAGCACGCCGACCAGCACCCATGCCGCAAGGGCGGCGCCCGCCCATACCTTGCCGCGCGGCGCACCGCCTCGCTCCCGCGTATCCCATCGAAACATCTTTGCCGAGGCAAGGCATCCGGCGCCGCCGATCAGCAGGAGGGCCAGCAGGCTGAAACCCGCCTCGCCCAGGCCGCTTCCGTTCACCGTCGCCTGTATCGCCTCGACCGCATAGCGGCCGGGGAAAAAAGCGGACAGATGCTGCGCCCATTCGGGCAGGCTTTCGATGCGCACGGCCACCCCGCCAATGATCAGCATCGGCAGGAAAATGGACTGCCCCAGCGCCTGTACGGCGGGCACCGTATCGGCGAGCATGGCGATGACGAGACCCAGCCCGAGAAAAGCGAAGGATACGAACGTGAAGGCGACCCACAGCCCGGCAATATGGTCAGGAAACGGCATGCCCAGAAGCATGGCCGGCGCAATCTGAAGAAGGGCGGCGGAAAGCAGGACAAGATACCGGGCCGCAACCGTCGTCAGCACCAGGTGCAACGTGGAAACGGGGGTTGCCCGGTACCGCCGCCAGATTCCCCTTTCCCGCTCGCCCACCATGGATGTGGGCAGGCCGAAGCAGGCCCCGCCAAGGGCCGTCACGGTAAGCAGTTCTCCCATGTGGTTCACGAGCGGCACCGGTTCGTGCCGGTAGAGCACAAGGAAGGCGACCAGAAAAATCAGCGGAAAAAGATAGCCGTAGATCAGGGCCATCCTGTTCCGATAATAGAGGCGCAGTTCGATCAGAAAAGCGTACGTCATGCCAACGGCCCTCCATGCGATCCGCCCGGCGCATCGCCTCCCTCCTGCGTCAACTCGCTAAGCACCTCCTCCAGCGTCGCCCGCCGGACATGCAGTTCGACGATCCCGGCGCCCGCCGTTTCCAGCCGCTTCGTCAATTCGGAGAGGGCTCCGTGTACATCCTCCGACCGGAACCGGACCGTGCAGCCCGTATGCTCCGGATCGCGCACGCCCTCGATCCCTGCGAAGGTTTCCGGGGGCAGCGGGGCGGACGTTTCGAGACGGATCGAAGGCGCCGTGCCGAGACTGCCCATCAGGTCGCGGGGAGCGCCCTGCGCAACGAGCCTGCCGCGGTGCATGATCGCCACGCGGTCGCACAGGGTTTCCGCTTCTTCCATGTAATGCGTCGTGAGCAGCACGGTCCGACCCTCCG
>JANQSQ010000099.1 GCA_028283985.1 Rhodothermales bacterium
TAGGGATAGCATGATCATAGTCCCCTCCGAGGAAGATGGTCCGGAGCGAGTCTCCATCGTCGGCATACGCATTAATCATAACGCCGCCGTGGGAGACATGATAATAAACTTCCGGATAGCGTATATAGGGCGGCCCTTCGCTCGTGTAAACGCGATCGTCCCGGGCTACTATACCGTACCCTACGAACGCATTGAAAAATCTCGTTTCCTCGCGGGGAGCGCTTCCCGGCCGCTCCCAGCGCAGCGAACCGTCGGCGTCGTAGCTGACAATAAAGTTGCCTTGGACATAGACAAAACTACCTTGTACGCAGTAAGACTCTCCTTCTTCACAAAAATGGTGATACGCGGCGTCCTGGAGTATCTTGGTTACATATACCTCGTCCTCATCGTTTACGTCGATGGCGTAGGGCAAAACGTGGCTCCCTTCCTCCCATGCGTGCCGAACCCAGGCCGGGGCCGTGGAAGACGACACCGAGCTATGAGATTGTCCTTGTGCGGCTGCGGAAATGAGTAAGGCGCTCAACAACACCCCCGCGAGAATCGCTGTATGTCTCATAAGGCCCTCCATTTGTGTTCGTGAAGATGTATGCTCGCCCCCAGTTATTTCATCAGTAGCGCGGATTTCGTGAACGTTTTTCCTCCCGCATCGAGAATAACGAAATACAATCCGCTTGAGAGGTGAGAAGCCTCGAACCGCACGGTATGTTTCCCGGGCGTTTGGACACCGTCCAGGAGAATGGCTACCCTGCGGCCCAGCACGTCATAGACCGTGAGGCGAACCGGACCTTCCTCGGCAAGCCCGTAGCGGATCGTCGATACGGGATTGAAAGGATTGGGATGAGGCGCTTCCAGGCCGGTGGGTACCTTTCGCTCCTCGAGTTGGACATCGTCCGTCATTTCAATTTCGGCAGAGGCATCGGCAATGCGCAAGGTCGGTTCAGTTGTAATTGTACAGGTGTTCAGGGAAAGGGTCACCGTTGCGGACTCGGACGTTACAATGCCTATTCCCTCGGTGTAATCCTTGTAGGGCACGATGCGGTAGGAATATGTGTTCTTCGATCCCGATTGCCCGGAAATGCACTGGTAACTCGTATCGGTGTATGCTTCCGTACCGGCGGCCAGATCGGCGATGACCGACCAGGCGCCGCCATATGGTTTGCCTTCCACCCGGTACCCTTCCTCAATCAATGAATCGTCGCGCCAGGTAATTTCCGGGTTACGCGTTTGAGAATCGACCGTGACGTTTGGCACGCCGGGTATGGCGGGTCCGTCGATCCTGCGTTCGGCGAACCGATCTTCAATCGTGGCCGCGTAAGCGCCATAATTAATATAATCACTGTTTTTGGCGACCGCCGTGTAGCGGTCCCTCAGTTGTTCAAAAGTTACAGCATAGGGTTTCATCTGAAGCGCAGAAAAGAGCAACCGACTTGCTGGCGCTCCAGGGCGTTCAACTGGTCTGGTTTTGTCCTTGCGAATTAGCCATATCGCTCCCGAAATGATTAGCCCCCTTCGGTGAGAACTTCCTCCACAGCCCGTACTCTTAATATTATAGTCATCCATTGTACAAGAGTTATAAAGAAACCGTACGGTTGATGTCCCGAATTCTCGAACCATTTCCAGAGAATCGGTATTCCTATCCATCCCTGTGCTGTCCCTTCCTGAGGGTCCGGCAAAAGTAAAATGGTTTGTCTTGTCCGCAGCGAAATAATCGGAAAAGCCTTCATGCATAGCGGAATACATGACACTTGACCAAGGCGATTTTTTTCTATGCA
>JANQSQ010000114.1 GCA_028283985.1 Rhodothermales bacterium
AAGGAGCAGCCGTCAGCGCCGCCATCACGTCGTTTTCCTGTCCTTCGACGACATTCGGGTCCATGCCCATATCCACGTCGTTGCCGCCCCAGAACGAAGGCCACCCCTTTGCCCGCATGTTGCCCGGCGTTTGCCGGATCACGTCCGCCGGGAAGATATACGTGCGTGTCACACTGGCCGAGGGTTTCAGGCCTTCCATGAAGGCGGCGGCGCGCACCACGGTCGTTTCGTCTATGTAGAGCGGTTCGGTATAGGGCGTCCCGTTTTCTTCCGAGGGGTCCGAATTGTCCAGCGTATAGCGGACGATGCTGCCGGGCGTTTCGGGAAACAGGTACAGCGAGAACGGTTCGTCGAGGATGGCGCCCGCCGCGCTGAACGTGGGCGCCTCGAGGACATCGCTCATGCCCGGTACGTTGGGCCCGCCCGGCGTGGGCAGGTCGAACCAGGTATACCCCCCGTCGATCAGCCCGTAGGAAACGTCGGGGCGTTGCTCCGGATATTCCGGCGTAAACTCGGATACAGGTTGTCCGTCCGGGTCGATGAGCGCAAGGTATTCGCCGCCGCGGGCAAGGCGGAAGTTGGTGTGAAACTCGGTCCGGGAAGCGAATGTGATTTCCGGGGCCGGCCCCCGGTACGCCGCCGGTCGCGTTTCCGTTTGCAGGGAAAGGAACGGGATGAGCGTAAGGTCCGAGGAGGTGGCGTTGGCATTGTGCACCTCGACGGCCAGCACGTTTGCACCTGTTTGCAGCAGGCCTTGCGGATCCGATATGCCGAACGGTTCCGGTTCACCGCCCTGGTAGATCATCGCCTCGTGCAGGCCCGAAGCCGGGGTATCGAAGGAAGGAACGCCCGCATTCATGAAGCTGCGGGCGATTTCCTGGCCGTTCAGGTACGCCACGAACCCGTCGTCGTAGTCCATGTGCAACACGGCCTGGAGCACATCGTCCGGGTTGTCCACCGTGAATTCGATGCGCGCGTACAGGGAGAGCAGATTTTCGATGTCTACCTCTGTCTGAATGTCCGCGCCCCCGTCACTCCGTTCGTATCCGAGCGCGCTGATTCCCTCGTCCCATTCGCTGGCGTCGAATCCCGGCTCGTTCCAGTTGGCGGGGGGCTGTTCCGTTCCCGGAAAATAGCGAAACAGGTCGCCGCGCCGCACCACGCTGTTCCACACGCCCACCCCGGGGTTCCGGTCCTTTCCGGAAGCGAACACGACGAAATATTCGCCGGCGTCGAGCGTTTTCCCCGAAAACACCCACTTGTCGGGCTGCTCCTCGTTATCGGTGAGCGCCCATCCGCCGAGATCGATCGCCTGTCCGGTCGGATTGTACAGTTCGATCCAGTCCGAGGCGTCTCCGTCCTCGTCGTACAGCGTCCCCGAGTTCGACGCCATGAATTCGTTCACGACCGGCGCCGTATCCTGCGCGGAAGCGGTTCCGAAGGCGAGGAGCAACGCGATCTGTGCCGGAAATGCCGCCCGGAGAAGCCGCCTGCTCAGGGGCCGTAATGATAAGTTTTCGACAAAACCTAACAAATTGCTCGTGTTTTTCGTATAACTTTCGGGGAGTACTGTGCAAAAATTCGCCCCGGCAAGGTTGCCGGACTTCCCGCACTCCCCAATATAAGGGCCTTTATCCACGCTGTGATCCTATGCCGCGACGCCTTCGCCTTATTCTCTATATCATCATACCGCTCATCGTACTGAGCCTTTCTTCCACGGCCATTTTCGAATGGCTGTGGATGCGCCAGGTGGGGTACGAGGGCGTTTTCTGGACGCTCAAACTCGCGAAGTTGAGTCTCGGCATCCTGGCGTTTTTGATCGCCGGCGTTTTCCTGGTCGCCAATGCGCGGATGCTGGCCCGGGAACTGCGTTGGGCGACCTTCGCCGGCACGCCGCTCCAGGACATCGAACTGAATCTCGGCGAGCCGAAACAATACGGTCGCGTGAAGAAGGTGCTGACCGGCGCGGCGTTGTTTTTCGCCCTGCTGTTCGCCCTCACCTTTTACCTCGGATGGGACGAATCGCTCCGGTTTTTGTGGAATGAGCCCTTTGGGCAGACCGACCCCATTTTCGGCAAGGATATCGGCTTCTACATGTTCCAGCTCCCTTTCTGGGAGATGATACAAACGTCCTTTGCGCTGCTTGTTTTCATTACGCTGCTTTTTCTGCTGGGAATCTATTCGACGCTGCGCCTCATGAGGTTCGAAGGCATACGCCGGGGATTCCATGGCCGGAAGAATGTCCGCGCGCACCTCAAACTGAATGCCGCGCTCTGGCTGCTGCTGCTCGCGTTCGGCCTCTTCCTGGACCGCTACGAAATTCTCTTTTCCTCGCAGGGGATTGTCTTCGGAGCGGGATTCACCGATGTGAAGATTGTGCTGCCCGCGCTGTGGATTGCGCTGGTCACCGTGGCGTTGCTTGCCGTGTTCCTTGTCGTGAGCACAAGGCAGGCCGTCAGCCGCAGGATGATGGGAGCCGCGGTCGGCGTAGCCGTGCTTGCCTGGGTGCTGGGTCGCATGGTGCTTCCCGGTCTGGTGCAGCAGTTTCTTGTAGAACCGAACGAACTCGAACTGGAGACGCCGTACCTGGAGCACAACATCGCCATGACCCGGCTGGCCTATAACCTCCATGACGTGACGGAGATCGAGTACGAGGCCGACGACACGCTCAGGATCGGGGATATTCAAAAGAACCGGGACGCCGTGGACAACATCCGGCTTTGGGATCCCCGGTTGCTGATCCAGACCTACAAGCAGCTCCAGGAAATCCGCACGTACTACGAATTTTTCTCCGTGGACAACGACCGGTACGAGTACGGCGGCGATGTAAAGCAGGTCATGGTGTCGGCCCGCGAGATATCGACGGAGTTGCCGGGGCAGGCCAACAACTGGGTCAACCGCCGCCTGCAGTTCACGCACGGGTACGGCGTGGCTCTGAGCCCCGTTACGGAAATGAACAGCCAGGGCGAGCCGATACTGGTCGTCAAGGATTTGCCGCCGGATTACGGGTACGAGGAACTGACCGTCGAAAATCCGGCCATTTATTACGGAGAGGAAGAAACCGGCGGCTACTACATCGTCAATACGGGAATCCAGGAACTGCATTATCCCAGCGGCGACGCAAACGTGTACAATTCGTACGAAGGACAGGGCGGGCTGCCCATTCGCACCCTGTTCCATCGCCTGTTGTATGCCTGGGAACTCAGGGACATGAACATTCTTCTTTCGGACTACATTCATTCCGGGAGCAGATTGCAGATATGGCGCAGCGTGCAGGAGCGCATCGAGCGGATTACGCCGTTTCTGGAACTGGACCGCGACCCGTATCTGGTGCTCGGCAGCGGGCGGTTGTACTGGGTGCAGGACGCCTACACGACCTCGCGGAATTTTCCGTATTCCCAGCCGTTCCGGAATTTCAACTATATCCGGAATTCGGTAAAGATTATGGTGGACGCCTTCGAGGGTACGGTCGATTACTATGTCGTGGACGACCGGGACCCCGTATTGCAGGTGTACCGGTCCATCTTCCCGAATCTGTTCAAGGCGCGCGAAGATATCCCCCCGGAACTCGAGCGCCATTTCCGCTATCCGCAGGACCTTTTCGAAATACAGCTCGAACGGTTCAATCGCTATCACATGACCAACCCGCAGGTGTTCTACAACAACGAGGACCTGTGGACGCGGCCGTTCGAGAAGTACGGGGGGCAGCAGCTCATCATGGAGCCGTACTATGTGCTGGCCCGGCTTCCCGCGGAGCCGGACGACGCGGCGGAAGGCGCCCGCGGCGTGCTGGAATTCATGCTGATCAGCCCGCTTACGCCCGAAAACAGGGACAATATGATCTCATGGATGGCGGCGAAGTCCGATCCGGAAGAGTATGGGCGTCTGGTAGTGTACAAACTGCCCAAGCAGCGTCTTATCTACGGACCGGCCCAGATCGAGGCCCGTATCGACCAGGACCCGGAAATCTCCCAGCAACTGGCGTTGTGGGATCAGCGCGGCTCGCGGGTGATCCGGGGCAATCTCATGGTTATTCCCATCGAGAATTCGTTCCTGTACGTCGAGCCGGTGTTTCTGCTGGCCGAAGGGGTGGACATTCCGCAGCTGCAGCGGGTCATCGTAGCGTTTGGGGACGATATCGCCATGGAGCCCACCCTGGACGAGTCGCTGGCCGAGATATTTGGCGAGGGGGCTGCTCCTGCGGCGGTTGCGCCGGAGGGGGATGCGCCGGATTCCGAAGAGGCTGCGGAAGTCGCTCCGGTGGTGTCGGCGGACGATCTGGAGCGTGTGCGCGCGCTGTGGAGCCGGCTGCGCGAAGCGTTCGAAGCCGGCGACTGGGCGCAGTACGGCGAGGTGATGGAGGAACTGGACCGGGCGATTACGGAATAGGGGAGGAGTATCTGGTTGGGTCTATGCCAAGGAGAAACTGTTATGAAGCAACGATTCGAAAAGCTATGGGAGCGACTCGATGGCAAGCGACCGCACATGCCTCACTTTCTTGACGAGATCTATCTGTCGGGCCTTCGCGGCATTAAAGATCTGCGGGTAAAATTCAGTTACCCGGTGAGCGTGATCGCTGGCGGCAACGCCAGCGGCAAGTCAACGGTGCTGTTTGGCGCCGCCTGCGCCTACAAGGTTCCCGGGGCTGGCGTAAAGGACTTTGTGCCCTCCACCCTTTTTCCCGACTACCGACCCAAACACCACGGTCGTACGGACGCAAGACAGCCGATCGTTATCGAATTCGAGTACTCGACGCCTGCCGGTCGACGCGCCATGCGCTGGCGCCGCGCCAAAAGCTGGAATCGCAGTTTTTTTGGCCGGAAAGGCGCCGAACAGCCCGAACGCCCGGTGTACCTGCGCACCCTGGCCAACCTCAGTAATCCTTCCGAGGTGCGTGGGGTATTAGGGATGTCTCACCTCAAGGCTCCCCCGGACGCGACGGTACTGACGGCCTCCCAAATCAACTTCGCGCAGCAGATATTGCCATTTCGCTATTCCGAGGTGGCCAGGCTGTCCAGCAAGAACAAAAGTCTACTGTTTGCCGAGCAAGAGACAGGCGTATCCTATTCCGAGATGCATATGGCGGCCGGGGAACGCGCCATTCTGCGGCTATCCCAGGATATATCGCAACTGCAAGATGCGCTTATCCTCATCGACGAAGTGGAAGCGGGTCTGCATCCGTGGGTTCAGCAAGTCCTTATGTTGCAATTGCAGCAACTGGCCCTCCGTAACAACCTGCAGATCATCGTCACGTCGCACAGTCCCGTAGTGCTCGACTCGGTACCGGCGCGCGGACGCATTTTTCTCGAACGCACCGAGAATGGGCAGGTGAAGCTGCTTCCGTCCTATCGGGACCTTATCCAGGATGCGCTTTACGGGCGATGCTACAATACGCTGAACCTGCTCTGCGAGGATGATGTCGCTGAAGGCGTCCTGGAAGGCGTTCTGGACCGTCTGGTGCCGGACGAGGGGATAAAGAGAGGAGCGATTCGCGTCGGTCGCGATACGGGCGCGGCGGAGTTTCCAATGCATGCCGCGGCATTCAGAAAATTCGGCTCGCTGGACGACTTTGCGTTCGTCCTCGACGGCGATCAGCAAGCCACCGATCTGGAGCGAAAAATTCGTGATGCAGGCGGAGGCGCCAATGTGCCCGTTTTGTTCTTGCCAGGTAATGATGTTCCGGAAGTCTGGCTATGGAAGCGTTTACAACAGGCGCCCGCCCGATGGGCCAATGATTTAGGAACGGATCAGACGAGTCTCGCAGATGAAATCCGTCGGCTGAATGCAATCTACAATTCTGCATCGGACACGCCAGCCAATATCGCCAAGTCAAAACTCTACGACCTGGCGCAGGCGCAAGGCCGGACCATACCCCAAGTCTGCCGCCGTGTTGCATACATTGAAGCGGCGGATAAAGCCAGTGAAATCCAACCGCTACTGGATGCTCTGAAAGACCTCCTGTTGAAATGGCGCGCCGATTGAGTTTGGGACTTATATGTTTAACTTGACAGATCGGGTTTCGCCTTGCGGTCGGCGGCTCGAAAAAATCGCTCGCGCCAATTCCTCCTTATCCACCATCCCCTCCGGTCCGCCCGGAGCCCCGTATCGAAGCCATAAACTCCACGAGATCCCGGATTTCTCTTTCCGAAAGCAGGACGGACATGTCGGGCATCGCGGAAGGACCGCCTTCCGCGCCGAAACCCGGCGCGATGCGAGCCGCCGGATCCACGAGGGATTCGAGCAACTGCATCCGGTCCAGCAGCGACCCGATCCCCAAAAGAGACGGCCCTACGCCGTCTTCTCCGTTGAGACGATGACAGCGGGTACACTCTCCCGCGGAGTTTTCCAGAAAAATCCTCACGCCGCGCCTCCGGTCGCCGCCGTAGAGCGCCGCGGCAAACGGAGGATTCGCCGCCCGCCAGGCTTCCGCACGGGTCTGCAGGGCATCGGAGCCGGCCGCTTCCACCGCTACCAGAATATCCAGGTGGATTTCCGGCGCGGCTTCTCCGTTTTCGAGGCGATCCAGCAATTCGCCCAGGACTTCGGTCGTCCGCGGGGAGGGTAATCCGCTCAGCGTAGTCAGCGCACTCTGCTGCTCCGGCACACTACCCTGGCGCAGTGCTTCGCCGAGCACGGACGCCACTTCGTCATTGCTCAAATCGGCTTCCGTTACCAGTTCGAGCGCAAGCATGCGCACGTCGGCGCTCTCATCCGCGAGCGCCTGCCGGACGGCTCCTGCATGATTCGCTTCCGGTATGTTCAGCAGCGCCTGCAAGGCCGCTGCGCGGACTTTCTCCGAGTTGTCCATGCGCAGCCGATCCGCGAGGTGGGCGCCGGCGCCGTCGATATGCAGGCGGGCGACCGCGCCGGCCGCCGCTTCGCGCACTGCCGCCTCCTCATCGGCCAACAGTATTTCTGCGAGAGGCGCGACGGCTTCCTGTGCCGCCGTCCCGGCGCGGCGTACCGGCCCCAGATATGCGCCGTCTACCCGATCGA
>JANQSQ010000119.1 GCA_028283985.1 Rhodothermales bacterium
CGCCTGCATGGATACGCACATCCCCCGGCCCGCTCTCAGGATTCAAGGCAGCGCTCATATTGATAAGCCCCGCAGCGGTTCTGAACCGGATTCCCTCGCCGTAACCCGGATGAACACCTTGCATAGTCTGCAAGTCCGGCGTCTCCGGGCGATCCACGTAGCCGAGATCGAAAAAGCCATAGGCATACGAAACCGCATCGATCAATATTCGATATTCGGCAAGCGCCCTTCCGACAATGCGCCCCAAAAACCGGTCCTCATCGTATCCCCTGAGCGTCGCAGCGCCGCCGAACCGGAAAAGATCGCTCCGGTCGTACTCCGGACTCAACAGGACGTTGGCGTCTACTCCAAACACCACGACCGATCGGGAAAATACCGGGGCAAACCAGCGCCCCGTTGCATACAATCGCTGTTGCTCCAGTAATGTCCGGCTCCGAAGCGTATCCACACCGACCACATGGTATTCCGTGCGCTCCTTGCGCCCGCTTTCGAGGTTCATCTCCACATAAAAACCCCGTGCAGGATTCGATATGTGGTCCAGGAGCGACAAGCGCACGCCCAGACCCAGGAAACGCGCTTTGGCCGTCGGGGCCACCTGCCGGCCTGCCGGCCCGAACCGTACACCGGCCTGCCCGGGCGCCGTGCTTTCCCGGCTGAATCCGGCGAATGCCTTCATTCCCGGGGCAAGATCATAGTTCAGTTCCCCCCGATATGCCCTTTTCCCGTACGTGGAATCTTCCTCCAGGCCGGAGAAACCCGCCTCCAATCCCAACGGAAGACCAAAAGCGAAGGGCCAGGCGGCGGAAAGATCGAGGCGGGTCACCTGGTCCGGCAGCCTGTTCAGACGCAAGGATGTCGTGAGGCCCCGCCCGAACGGATTGCGGAGCGCAAGATGTCCGCTGCCCGTAATGCTGCCGCGCCGACCATCCTCCGAGGGGGGTAAATACCCCAGCACCAGATCGAAAGCCCCGGGCGGACCTTCTTCTATGGGGATACGCACCACAGCCGACGTATCGGCAGCTATACGCAACACCGGCAGACCCACGGTTTCGAAGAGTTCCTTTCCTTCAATGCGGCGACGGAGACGCTCCGCGTCGAACCGGAGCATTTTCATCCCCGGTTTCATTCCCGCCAGACGGGTCACAAGTTGCGGCCGGGTCCGCCGGGCGCCCTCCAGATCGAACCGCCGAAGCACTACCTCCGGGCCGGATACGATGTGCAATGTGACGGCAAGCTGATCCGGCGTATCTGCGGACCGTCCGATCATCTCCACGGAAGCGGTCGAAAGCGGAAGCCCCTCCCGTTCCAGCACGGACAGCACCCGTTCAATATCCGCTTCCATCCGGAGCGGATCGAATGGCTCTCCAACCCCGAACGCCACTTCCGTCCGTACAATACGGAGGCGACCCGGGTCCAGGCCCGTAATATGCACCTCCGCGAGAAAGACCCGCGTACTATCGGACAGGCGGTCCGCCATATCGTCTCCGCCCCCGCTCTTCTCCACCTCTCCTTCCGCAGCAGCGGCGGGCAGAACGGTGCGCCCCCTGTCCCCGGATTGCGCATACGCCTCCGGAAGCAGGCCCCCGGGCGCCGCGATCGCCAGAACCGCAAGGGTGAGCGCCCGTACAAACCGCGTTTCGATCCGCATGGCCACGCATGACAAAACGAGCCCCTTCGGCACACGTTCCGCTCGGAGCAGCCCACAAGCACGCCTTTCGGGAAAACTTGCT
>JANQSQ010000154.1 GCA_028283985.1 Rhodothermales bacterium
AGTTTTCCCTCGCGCTCGTTTCCCGGATCGACCTGCACCTCTCACAGACCGTACGCCTCTTTGTCGAAGGACACGTCATGCGGACATATACGCTCCCGAGGTTGGACACGGCAGGCCTGACAGGCGGGATCGGCTTGCGGTTTCGGAATCCGGACTGGCTGCGCGCCATCCTGAAATAAAAATCGGTCATGGGAAAAGCAACGGAATACGGCGCCTCCGGATGCCCGTCCTTTTCAAGTCGATCCGGGCAATGCCTTTTCACCGGGCTGTTTCTGTGGCAAACGATGATGCTCACATCCACTGCATACGGACAGTCTGGTGAGCAAATCGCCTGCATTCCGGATATCGGCAAAGAGGTTATCACGCACGAAGACATCGTCCGGCACGGTTTCTTTCGCCTTTCCGACGTGCTGGCGCTTTCCACGCTCTGGCATACTGTCGGCCTGGAAGGCTATCACTGGCAGACCGCCCCGCCAGGCTTCCCCGGCGGTGCGACGCGCTGGAACCTGTATATCGACGACATCCCCGTGGCATCCCGCGTAGTGGGAAGAAGTCGTTTCAACTCACTACCCATCTCCCTGTCCGATGCCGCTTGCATTGAAATCGTATCCGGCATGGATATGGAGGGATCAGCGCTCCTGCGCGAAGGCACTCTCCGCATTTATACGAAAAATCCGGAGTTCGGGCTGTCGATGCAGGCGGGGGTTGCGGTAGGAAACGAGATCAATGATCCCGGTCCGTTCCGCTACACGCTCCCGGAAACCATCAACATCGACCGCATCGGACCTGTCCACACGGCCAGCATGTCTGTCGGCAAGAAAACATGGCAGGGACATGTGAACGGGCGGCTCGACGAACACCATGTAACGGACGCAGCGCTTCGCAACCGGGCGTGGCGCTTCTACCACATACCGGGTACACAGCCACACATCCGGACCCGGACGCTCGGGTTCACGGGCGCCTTCGGACCTCATCCTCGGAGTCAGCGCATCCTGGCCGGGCTTTCGCATACCGGAGATATGGCGTTTTTTCCGGAAACGGGATTTGAAATTCCTACTATACACCGGATCGCTCTTATAGGAGCGGCGGGCACGCTGCCGCTTTGGAGCGGCGGCGCATTGCGTTACGCGGCCTCGTCGGGCCGCGACGCCCTTGAATTGCGACAGAATCGGGAAGATATCGACCTGGAATGGACGCAGCGCCAATTCGCGGCGGAAGCAGACGCCCGCGTGCGCATGTTGCACATCGGCGGACAGGTGGAAACTATTCACGGACAGACATCCGAATACTTGCGCGATGCACACCTGTTCAAT
>JANQSQ010000253.1 GCA_028283985.1 Rhodothermales bacterium
CGGCGCCATCAGGCGCGACAGGATCCTGTACGGACGCGCGTCCATCACCATGTCGAGCCGGGCGCCGCCGCCATCGCCCAATGGGGTCACCGTGAACACCGTGTCCCAGATCGTCCCGCCCTCGTCCGATACCATGCGGACTCGCTCGTTCGCCACGAACTCGGTGACCTCGATTTCCGTGGTCGCTTCCCTGCCCCGCATCACACGTGTTTCCCGGAACCGGGCGCCCACGCCAACCCTTTGGTCAGTCAGGAACTCCACGCGGACCAGATGCGGCACGGCCTCGCTGTAGTTGGAGATGTCAGACACGATAGAAAAGACCACTTCGGGGGCGGCGTCAATGGTTCGGCTCACTGCGGTTCGGATCATCGTCGTTGGATTCGTTTTAGTACCGCCTCAGGGGATTCTCCTTCACACCTGCTCCAGCGCCTGCACGAGGTCCGTCGCAATGTCCTCGGGGTCTTCGATGCCCACCGAAATCCGCACCAGATTGTCGCCGATACCCAGTTGCTCCCGGCGCTTTGCACCGATGTTCTTGTGCGTCGTGGCGGCCGGATGCGTCATCAGCGAGTGCACATCCCCGAGACTCGTTGCCCGGATCACCAGTTGCAGGGCATTGGCGAAGCGGAAAACGGCTGCTTCGTCGGCATCGCGTATTTCGAAACTCACCATGCCGCCGTACAAGGTGTTGCCGTCAGGGCCGCAGGCGAACAACCTGTCTGCGACCGCCTTGTCGGGATGGCTGTCGAGTCCCGGATAATGCACTGTCCCGACCCGGGGATGCTCCTCGAGCACCTGCGCCACATGCAAGGCATTCCGGGAATGTTCTTCCATGCGCAGCGGCAGCGTCTTGATGCCCCGCATGGTCAAAAACGAGTGAAAAGGACCGAGATTCAGGCCCATATGGCGGCCCAGCTCCTGCATCCAGTCCGCATGAGGCGCCCGGCAAACCGTCACCCCGCCCAGCACGTCCGCATGACCGGCCAGGTACTTGGTGGCGCTGTGCATGACGATATCGGCGCCCACATCGAACGGACGGTTCAGAATAGGCGTGGTGAAGGTGGCGTCCACCACCACGGGTACGCCATAGCGCTTGCCCATGGCGCAAATGGCGTCCAGCGGCGTAACCCTGACGAGTGGATTCGAGGCGGTCTCCACAAGGATGCATCCGGTGTCGCTTTGCGTGAGCGCTGCCTCGAACGCCTCCAGGTTGCAGGGGTCCGCATAGCGGGTGATCACCTCCTGCTGCTCCATGAGCTGCAGGAGCTGGAAGGTCTCCCCGAACAACACTTCCGCTGCCAGAATGGAAGTGGGGCGATCCCTGAGCGCCGTAAGCAAAGCGACATGCAAGGCCGCCATCCCCGAACTGCACGCCAGCGCACTGTCGCCGCCCTCCAGCAAAGCCACCTGGCGTTGCAGGGCAGCCGCGGTCGGGTTGCCGTAGCGCTGGTAAACGAAGCCCTCCATTTCCGCGTTGGCGACCGCGGTCATGTCGGCTGCCCGCTGGTAATGGAAACTGGCCGCCAATTCGATGGCAGGGGCCGAGGGAGAGTACGGCGCATCTCCCCGCTCCGGCATACACCCGTGAATGGCAAGCGTGCTCTGTTTCATACGGCTTCCAGCGCCTGTTCGAGATCCGCAATAATATCTTCGATGTCTTCCGCGCCGATGGACAGGCGAACCAATCCGTCCGTGATACCCAGTTGCGCCCGGCGCTCGGGTGAAAGCATCCGGTGCGTAGCGCTGGCCGGGTGCAGCCCCAGCGTAGTCAGATCCCCGATGCTTGCCGACGTAGCCGCAAGGCGCAGCCGGTCCAGAAATGCGTAGGCGCCATCCTGCCCACCGCGCACGTCGACGCCCACCGCGCCGCCTGCCTGTCCCTCGGGGAACAGCCTCGCCACAACGTCTGCGTCCGGGTGATCCGGATTCCCCGGATACAGGATACGCTCGATAGCCGGATGCCCCGCAAGCCGCTCGGCCACCAGCCGCGCGTTCTCGCAATGCCGCCGCATACGCAGCGGCAGCGTCTTGATCCCCCGCATGACCAGAAAGGCTTCGAACGGCCCCGGATTGGGGCCGAGGCACCGGTACACCTGCCTGAGCGCTTCGTGGTGTTCTTTCTGGGCAACCACCGCGCCGGCCAGCACATCTCCGTGGCCTGCGAGGTACTTGGTGGCGCTGTGGATGACCATGTCTGCGCCATGCTCTATGGGCCTGATGAGCAGCGGCGTGAATGTGTTGTCCACGAGAAACAGCGCGCCGGCGTCGTGGGCGATGTCTGCAAGGCGGTCCAGGTCCGCAACGCGCAGGCACGGGTTGGACAGCGTTTCCATGAGAAGCAGCGCGGGACGG
>JANQSQ010000184.1 GCA_028283985.1 Rhodothermales bacterium
CTTGTGGCGCGCCCATAGCAAACAACAGGTATATTTGACGAGTTTGTTTTCTCAGGCCCTCTCGTCAGGTCCTGCTCTGACTTCCTCGGCGTTGCTCCCGGACCTGGACCATTTTCGCGGTTCTTACGGCGCCAAAGCAGTTATTCCTCTCTATTGTTCCGCGGACACATCGAGCCCGAATATTTCGCCCGGCCTGCTCGATCTATTGGGGCGAGCTTATGGACGCAACGTGACGCCGGAGGATTTTATCGCCTATCTGTATGGCGTAGCGGCCCAACCGGCCTTTACGTCGCGTTTCGCGAGCGAACTGGAGTCACGGAAGTTGCGCATTCCCCTGACAAGAGACGCTACGCTATTCGAACAGGCTCGAAGAGCGGGCGCCCGGCTGATCCGATTTCATACCTATGGCGAACGGTTTGCGCCTGCCGGCAAGCAGCGCGGAGAGATATCGCCCGGAAGCGCAAGATGTATAGAGAACGTTCCGGGTCATGCCGACGGATACCCCGAAACGTTCTCGTACGACGAAACCGATCGAACGCTGCATGTGGGCGAAGGGGCGTTCAAACCCGTAGCCCCGGAAGTGTACGAATTCGAAGTATCGGGCCTGAACGTCGTACAATCGTGGCTCAACTACCGCATGAAGACGGGCGCGGGGAAAAAATCGTCGCCGCTGGACGACATTCGTCCTGAATCATGGACCGATCGGTTCAATGACGAACTCCTCGAACTGCTATGGATACTGGAAGAAACCGTTAATGGCTATCCGGCGCAGGAAACATTGCTCGACGCGATCGTCGAAGGCGATTGCTTCAAAGCGAATGAACTTCCCATGCCCCCGGAAAGGATGCGCAATCTGAAAGGGGCGGGAACGCACGGCAGTTTAATTTGACGGGTTGCAGGCCCGCCTTTTGCCCCTGCAACAATGTTTCCGCCCGGTTATATTGTGACATGATGTTGCGATGTGCGCAGAACCATATACCAACCAGCAAGAAGCCATGGGGGACACAAACGTACGAAACACCGGGTTGACCCGGCGCAAGTTCATTCAGTCATCGGCGGCGGCAGCAGGCGCCTCTGTGCTCATGCGTTCCGGAAATTTCGCCTATGCGGCGGGATCGGACACCATGCGGGTCGGCCTGATCGGATGCGGCGGCCGCGGCACGGGCGCCGCGGTGAATGCCGTCGAGGCAGCAGAGGGAATCGAGGTGTACGCCATGGGCGATCTCTTCGAAGACCGGCTGGAAGATTCCCGGCGACGCCTGCAGGAGCACATCGGCGACCGGCTCAATGTGACGGACGAACGCGCGTTCACCGGTTTCGATAACTACCGGCATGTGATCGACAGCGACGTGGATTATGTAATTCTCGCCACGCCGCCGGGATTTCGTCCTGTGCAGTTCCGCTACGCGGTCGACTCCGGCAAGCATGTATTCATGGAAAAACCCACGCAGGTCGATGTGGCCGGATACCACTCGATCGTCGAGGCGGGCGTATTAGCCGATGAGAAGGGGCTTTCCGTGGTGGCGGGTACGCTCTACCGCCGCCAACCCAGTTTCATGGATGCCGTGGCCGAAATTCATGGAGGGCTGATCGGTGAAATCACGGGCGCCTATGCCTATTACATGACGGGTCCCATCTGGCTGCGCCCGCGCCTTCCCGGCATGTCGGATATGGAATGGCAATGCCGGAACTGGTATTACTTTACCTGGCTTTCGGGGGACCACATCGTGGAGCAGTTCGTGCATAACCTCGACGTCATTCAGTGGGTTATGCAGCAAGTTCCCGAGCGCGCCATCGGGATGGGCGGCCGCCTTGCGCGCGTCGACCCTTCGTACGGACACATTTACGACCATTTTTCCGTGGAATATGCTTTTTCGGGCGATGTGCGCGTAGAGGCGAAATGCCGCCAGTTCGAGGGAGCCACCGGACGTGTTACGAATCGCATCGTCGGCACCAAAGGGGTGGCCGATCTGCATCCCGACAGTTCGATCATCCGGTCGCACGACGGGGACGTGCTTTTCCGCCGCTCCGAAAAGGGCAACAATGCCTACGTCGTCGAGCATACGGACCTTATTGCGGCTATTCGGGCAGGACAGCCTGTCAACGAGACCCGTCAAATTGCAGACAGCACCATGATTGCCGTTCTTGGACGCGAGAGCGCCTACACCGGACAGCAATTGACCTGGGAAGATATGCTGACTGCCGATATGGACCTTGTACCGCACACGTTGGCTTTTGGAGATATGCCTCCCGAACCGGTCCCGGCGCCGGGGCGCACCCGGCTCAACCGGTCTTTCCTCGTCGCCGGAGCCGGTCAATAACACGCAATAAATTCGCTCTGTACGTACTATGGACCGACGACATTTTCTGGGTATGCTGGGAACCGCCTCGGGCGGTGTCGCAGCCCTTGCAGGCGCTGTTCCCGGCTTCACGGCCGCATCGTCTCGTGTCACTACGCGTTCTTTCTCCCGTACATCCATGCCGGCTATCTATAAAGCCGTCAAGTATGACATGGTGCGTGTGGAGGGCTCCGTGCAGGACAAATTCATGCTGCTTGCGGAACTGGGATTCGATGGGGTGGAGATGGGCAGTCCGAACGATCTGGTGCAGGAAGAAGTGGTTGCGGCTTCCCGTACCGTCGGACTGCCGATTCACGGGGTAGTGGACATGGTGCACTGGAACAAGACCCTGTCGGATCCGGATCCGGCTATTCGGGAAGAAGGGCTGGAAGGACTCCGCATTGCGCTCCGGGATGCAGCCGCTTACGGAGCCTCCACGGTGCTGCTCGTACCCGCCGTCGTCCAGGAAAACGTTTCCTACGACGATGCATGGCAGCGGTCGCAGACCGAAATTCGCAAGGTTTTGCCGGAAGCCAGCTCATTAGGCGTCCGTATCGCTATCGAGAACGTCTGGAATAATTTCCTGATGAGCCCGCTCGAATTTGCCCGGTATATCGACGAATTCGAAAGCGATTGGGTCGGGGCGTATTTCGATATCGGCAACGTGATCACGTTCGGCTGGCCGGAGCACTGGATTCGCATACTCGGCGATCGCATTCTCAAACTGGACGTGAAGGAGTTCAGTCGTCGGAAGCGCAATGAGGAGGGGATGTATGCCGGCTTCAACGTTCCACTCGGTGAAGGAGACGTCAACTGGCCTGCCGTTCGCGAGCACCTGACGGCCATTGGTTTTACCGGCTGGGCCACGGCGGAAATTCCGGGAGGGGATCGAGAGCGCCTTGAAGAAATCGCCTGGCGTATGGACCGGGTGCTGTACCCGTCGTGACGTATCCTTTAAATGGACGGGTCGGCAAATTCGTCGTACTGCACGCGTTGGATGGCCACGCCCGCATCGGCCAGTTTCCCATCCAGATTCTCGTATCCCCGATCAAGGTGATACACGCGCAGCACATGCGTTTCGCCTTCGGCGATCATGCCGGCCAGCACGAGGGACACGCCGGCCCGCAAATCGGTGCTCATTACCGTGGCTCCCTGCAGGTCATTTCCACCCGCAATGAACACCTCGTTCTGCACGACGATGGCGTTTGCTCCCATCCGATGCAACTCGGGGATATGTTTGAACCGGTCGAAATATACGGTATCCCGGATCCGTGCATTGCCGGAGGTCTGGGTCAGCAGGACGGTCCATTGGGCCTGTAAATCCGTGGGGAAACCGGGGTAGACGCCGGTTTCTACGGATACGGGCAGGAGGGTTTCCGGAGGGGTAACATCCACGTAGTCGTTTCCCGGTTTGTAGCCTGCCCCTGTGTGCGTAAATGCGTCGATGAAGGCGTCTCCAAGGTGTTCGGGGGCTGCGTTCGTGATGCGAACTGGTGCGCCCGGTTCCCCCGCAATGGCCGCGGCGATCATAAAGGTGCCCAGCTCGATGCGATCCGGCGCATTGTAAAAATTCACTGGAGAAAGGGTATCCACCCCTTCGATGTCGATCGTATCCGTTCCAAGCCCCTTTATATGAGCACCCATTTTTTGGAGCATCTTCCCGAACACCACGACATCCGGTTCGCGGGCGGCATGCTCTATCCGGGATGCCCCCCGTGCGGTAACGGAGGCCAACAGGAGGTTGATCGTTGCTCCCACACTGGACGGGTTCATGCGGAATTTTCCCCCGTTCAGGCGTCCTCCTTTTGCTTCCGCTACGACATATCCGTGATCGAGACGAATGTCTGCACCGAAAGCCTCCATGCCTTTGAGATGCAGATCCACAGGACGAGGTCCCCAGGCGCATCCTCCCGGAAGCGATACGCGGGCATGTCCGCAGCGCCCCAGTAACGCCCCAAGCATGTAGAAGGAGGCGCGCATCTTCTTCACCAGTTCGTAGGGGGCTTCCGGATAGTTTACCCCGCTTGCGTCCACCGTCATTTCGTTCCGGGCTTCGTCGAACCGGACGGCAGCTCCCGAGATACGCAGCACATGCGCAAAGGTCTTGACGTCCCGCAGGTTGGGAATACGGGACAGCACGGACGTACCGTCTGCAAGAAGCGCCGCCGCCATCAGCGGCAGCGCCGTATTCTTGGAGCCGCTCACAGGCAGGGAGCCGGAGAGCGTGTGCCCGCCTTCTATGATAAGTTTGTCCATAACCTGTAATATACGACAAAATTTATTTAGATTAAAAATACGAAATACTTATTTTTCAAGAAAAATAGGGTGTATTTCCTTGAAAAATTTCCCGGTCCGCTTTTCTGTCTTGCTTTTCCGATCCGCAATTCGTACCCGATTTACGGGGTAAGGTTTCATGTTTGCCTGTCATACAATAGACTGATAGGGTTCCACGTACGAACGAACCCGACCGCAGGAGATCGCAAATTTTCCCCCGTACGCTTGCATAGATTCTATTTTTGTTTTATGTTCGCATTCGGAACACTGGCAGAGCCAGGCCGCACCGGCCGGGTTATCTGCTAAATACAATAGCCGAACAAAACGCCCAGGCCGATCACCTGTGCGGGCGAATAGGCGGAAAATCAGAGGTTCTGTCTGGTGTTCCAATGGCCCGGCATCTTTGTCGGGATTAACCGGAACACTCCTAAACAGAACAACGAGGTTGTACCATGAAACCCCAATCCGTAAAATACTTCTTCGCTTGCCTTTTGGCTATGCTTTTTGTCGTAGTTCCTGCGACAGATCCTGTACAGGCCAATAGCCTTGATTCATCCACCTGCGCTGTCTATGCCGACATGGACTTCGACAACATTTCTTATGAGGCTTTTACTCTCGAAACGGAAATGCTTGAAGAACAACGCGTTTGGGGATGGATTAAGAGACAGCTTTGTAGAGCCGCGGCAATACACGAACTCCTTATGACTGAGGATTATGATAATTTTGAAGATAACTGGGAGTATTGCAGTGGATTAGGCCGTGATTGATTCTTTTGTCAATTAGCAAGGCCGGGATTCCTGCGAAAAGATCGCAAATATCCCGGCCTTGCGATTCTCTGGGTACTATGAAGCGACTTTCCGTAACCTTATTGTTTGTTCTTATTTCTTTTCCGGGCAATATTCTTTTTGCCCAGGATGGGGCCGATTGTGCGCCTTACGAGGGTTATCGTCCGGACTACCAGGTTTTTGTGGCTACCAGTCCGGGCAAAAAGGGCAAAAAAATGCCGCCGTGGCGGGCTATGAGATTTGCCAACGAGATTACAAAAATACAAGACATGATTGACCGACAGGAATCCTATGAACTTATTAACAAATCGTTTGAAGAAGTACTTG
This sequence comes from Rhodothermales bacterium, assembly GCA_028283985.1. Lineage (GTDB taxonomy): Bacteria > Bacteroidota > Rhodothermia > Rhodothermales > VXPQ01 > VXPQ01. Next base: position 5,726 of record JANQSQ010000184.1, read on the forward strand.
GTAACAAAAATTACGAACCTTATAATTACAATATTGCAGTAATGATTTACGGGGATATTTTATCTTCATTTATTGCAGACAATAAATTATATAACCAAGAACAAGTTGCATACTATGTTGACTTCATCATTAAGGAAGAAGGTTTGTACGCAGATTATATTGTAAAATCCCTTCCATTTTTACAAGGTTACTGGTCAGCTTCGCGTATTGATTCCGTTGCCTCTGCCGTTTACGATACGGTTTCCGATATGCTCATACAATACGAACAAGGTACATATCCCCCTGCGCTTCGGGAAAAGTATGCTAATTCTGGTAAATACGAACGTGATTGGGCCTGTTTAGCCATTCTTTACCGGCCGGTTCTCGATGACCTTTTGGTTTTCATGGACTGAGCGCGTCTTGATGCGGGGTGATAGAATGATTGAATGAAAGGGGAACAAAACGTATCTAACCCGCGAACGCCTTGCGTCCGGAGCCTGCTCTTTATCGTGCGCGATCCGCTCGTGGGGCGCTCCATGTAGAGGCGGTCGATCTGTTTCATTACGGCAAGGTTCTCCGCGCTCTCGCTCCGAGGGGCGTAGTAGGCCGTAGAACGGCTCATCGACAAAAGCCGACACTGGCGAACCACAGACAAGGCGTGCGTACGATTTATCGTCGAGCGGCGCTCTTCTATCGGTCGAGACCGAGCGCCTCCGATAAAAAATCCTTCTCCATCGACAACTCTCCGATCTTCGCGTGAAGCGCCACGATCTTCCTGTCCCGTTCGTCGGAAGCAGGACCTCGGCTTCGCCTGAAGGA
>JANQSQ010000194.1 GCA_028283985.1 Rhodothermales bacterium
ACTACCTACCCCGAAAGAAAAGAAAAACCGCGACAGGATAAAAGCCCCGTCCGCGCAAGAAATGCGGGACGGAACGAACGTTAAGGAAACAATGATTGGGTCCTGGAGCGCGCAACAAGACCATCCAACGCCGAACCGCAAAATCGCAACCGGGAACAGGGACCTCGCCCATGCGGTTTTGATCAGAGTATCCTAATAACATAAAAAAGGCCGCCCGATGCCCTCGGACGGCCCTGGACAAAACGGGGCATTATGCTCCTGTCGTCATTTCTTTCGTAACGTCACATTGCCCACGGCAGCATACAGGCGCAGGTCCGGGCCGCCGCCATTGACACTGCCGGAAAAGGATTTTCTGGTCCACTTGCCTTCCACTTTCAGCGGATAATCCGTACGCGCCGATCCTACGGCGCACTCCGCATCGACATCCACCCCTACACTGCCCGCCAGGTACACCATCACATTCCCGGCCCCAGTGCTGAAATCGGAATCGCCGTCCGGTTGTTCGGTGATGAACACTTCGATGTTTCCGGCGCCTGCCTTGACAGTGGCTTCACCGCGTACGGCCCCGACATCCACATTGCCGGCGCCCGTATGCACTTCCAGTTCCTCCCCCACGCCTTCGATAACGATATTTCCGGACCCGGATACCACATCGACCGACCCGCTTACCTCGCCGATCTCTATGTTACCCGCCCCGGTCACGCCGGAAATGTCTCCGGAAAAGGATCCCAATTCGACAGTGCCTGCGCCCGCCTTGAATTCAATGTTGTAATCCTCCGGAATCCTGGCCCGCACCCGAACCGTGAGCCGGTCCGTGCTGGAGCGGATACGATTCCAGAAGGTATCTTCATTGTCGAAGCGCGACCCGACATAGATACCGCCGTCGCGTTCCTCGATCTCGAGATCGTGCCGTTCGAAGATAGCCTCGGCCTTTGACCGATCGTCGGTCGTCACCGTCCGCTCCACCTCGATGAGCACTTCCCTGCCGGGCCCGGGGAGCACCTCAACCCGGCCCCGGTCTATGTCCAACTCCAACGTGCCACCGGGTCGAACCTTATAGGAACGCTTGACCGTATCCTTGATATCGATCAGGTCAGGGTCGCCTGCATAGACGTTCGCCGCAATCAGCAGCGCAGCGGCGAGCAGGGGCAACTTTCCGATATATCCGGGGATGCGTTTCGGCATGGCGCGGCCCTCGTCGTTTGGCAGGAGAATTGGCAGAGCAAGTTGTAGGGCGTTACTCCGTAATACGGGATATTTTTCCCGGAGTTACGGAATGCCGCGAAAAATTGCTACGAAGCCTCTTCGCACATGCAGGTCCATCAGGACCACACCCTATGCTTCCACTTCCTCTGTCTTTTCGTCGGGCGCACCGGGCGCTGCCGGAACCCCGTCTCCATCGCCGCCCAGCGCTGCCTGCAACTCGGCAAGTTCGGTCTTCGAACCGACAACCACATCGCGGAAACGGCGTTGGCCGGTTCCTGCCGGGATCGGGTGCCCTACGATCACATTCTCCTTGAGTCCGTAAAGCGGATCCACCTGGGCCTTGATCGCCGCGTTGGTAAGCACTTTGGTAGTCTCCTGGAATGAGGCTGCCGACACGAACGAATTGGTCGAGAGTGCAGCCTGCGTGATGCCGAGAAGAATCGGCTGCGCCACCGCCGGTTGCGCTTCGCGCGCCTCCACCTGCTTGAGGTCCTGGCGCTTCAGAGCCGAATTTACCTCCCTCATTTGCCTCCGGCTGACGATATCCCCGACCGACAGGTCGGAATCGCCCACATTGGTGATCACAAACCGGTCGTAGAGACGGTCATTGAGCTCCTCCATGGCAAACCGGTCCACGGTGTCGTCTTCCAGCAACGTCGTATCGCCCGGATCCGACACGCGCACCTTCTGCATCATCTGGCGCACAATCACTTCGATATGCTTGTCGTTGATAGTCACGCCCTGCATCCGGTACACTTCCTGTATCTCGTTCACGAGATACTCCTGCACAGCGCGCGGCCCCTTGATGGACAAAATATCCTGTGGGGATACCTGCCCGTCCGAAAGCCGCCCTCCCGCGCGCACGAAATCATGCTCGTGCACAAGCATATGCCTCGAAAGCGGCACAAGGTATGTCCGGCTTTCCGAACCGTCGCGAGAAGTCACAACGATTTCCTGTGCGCCGCGCCGGCGTCCCCCAAAACGAACTACGCCGTCGATCTCGGAAACGACCGCCGGATCGACCGGCATCCTTGCCTCGAACAATTCGGTCACGCGGGGAAGACCCCCTGTGATATCGCCCGTCTTGGCAGACTGGCGCGGAATCTTCACCATGACCTGCCCTGCCTGAATTTTCTCCCCCTCATCCACCTGAATGCGCGCCCGTACAGGGAGCGTATATTCGCGGTCCGCCTCGTCCTCCCTCTTGACAATAAGGGCCGGGGTCAGCAAGCGCTCGCGACTCTCGGTAATGACTTTTTCCTTGTGGCCGGTCTGCTCGTCCGATTCTTCCCGATATGTGGTGCCTTCCACAATATCCTTGAAGGATATCGCGCCGGCGACTTCCGAGAGAATCACGCTGTTGTAGGGGTCCCAACTGGCCAGCACACTTCCCTTTTCGACGATCTCTCCGTCAGAAATCAGCATCTCGGCCCCGTACGGGATCACATACGAAATCAGGCGACGGCCTGCATCTTTGGGATCGACGATCCATACCTCGCCCTGACGGGTGAGCACCACATCTTTCTCCCCCTCGCCATCGTCAAGCGTAACGGTCCGCAGGTTTTCGTACACCGCCTTGCCGGCGAATTTCGTCTGGAGCGTACTTTCCGCGGAAATGAGGCTTGCCGTACCTCCGATATGAAAAGTCCGGAGCGTAAGCTGCGTACCCGGCTCTCCAATGGATTGCGCAGCAACTACGCCGACCGCTTCGCCCGTCTCCACAAGGTGTCCGGTGGCAAGATTTCGCCCGTAGCACCAGGCGCACACACCGCGGCGCGACTCGCACGTCAGGGCCGAGCGTATTTCAACTTCCTCGATCGACGTTTCGGAAATCCTCCGGGCCCGCGGCTCGTCGATCATCTCATTGGCCGCAATGATGAGTTCACCGGAAAGCGGGTCCCGAACGTCGTGCATGGAGACGCGCCCCACGATACGATCGGCCAGCGGCTCGACAATTTCCTCATTATCCTTCAGGGCGGATATCCGGATTCCACGCAGTGTGCCGCAATCCTCCTGAATGATGGTCACATCCTGGGCGACATCCACCAGGCGACGGGTCAGGTAACCGGCATCGGCCGTTTTCAGCGCGGTATCGGCAAGTCCCTTACGGGCGCCATGCGTGGAAATAAAGTATTCGAGTACGGAAAGCCCTTCCTTGAAGTTGGAAATGATCGGGTTCTCGATAATTTCCCCTACCGAACCCACGAGGCTCTTCTGCGGCTTGGCCATGAGGCCGCGCATGCCTCCAAGCTGACGAATCTGCTCCTTGGACCCCCGCGCGCCCGAGTCCGCCATCATATAAATGGCGTTGAACCCTTCCTTGTCATTCCGAAGCGTTTCAAAAAGCGTTTCGGAAACCCGATTGTTGGTCTTCGTCCAGATGTCGATCACCTGATTGTAGCGCTCGCTCTCGAACATGAAGCCCATTTCGTAATTGCCGCGCACACGGTCCACTTCGGCCTGCGCATCCGAGATGATCTTCTCCTTCATGTCCGGCACGATGATATCGGCCAGCGAGAATGTGAGCCCTGCGGTGGTAGCCTGCTCAAAGCCCAACTGTTTGATGTCGTCGAGAAAACGGGCAGCCTTTTCAAACCCGCTGGCTTTGAGTACGCGGGCGATGATCGGGCGCAGATTGCGCTTCGTAAGCACTTCGTTGATAAAACCGACTTCATCGGGAACCACCTCATTGAAAAGAACCCGGCCTACCGTCGTTTCCGCCACCTTTCCAGGTTCTATGCGCACGTGGATACGGGCATGCAGATCGAGTTGCTCCTGGTCATATGCCTGCCGCACTTCCGCAACGCTCGCGAATCGCAGGCCGTCCCCTTTCCGGTCCGACCGCATTTTCGTGAGGTAATACAAACCAAGGACCATGTCCTGCGTGGGCACGGCGACCGGACCGCCGTGGGCGGGGCTCAGAATGTTGTGGCTCGAAAGCATGAGCACCCAGGCCTCCAGGCAGGCGTCATGGCTGAGCGGTGCATGCACCGCCATCTGGTCGCCATCGAAATCGGCATTGAAGGCCGTACACACCAGCGGATGCAACCGGATGGCTTTGCCCTCGATGAGAATCGGTTGAAATGCCTGTATGCCCAGACGGTGCAGCGTGGGAGCCCGGTTCAGCATGACAGGACGCCCTTCGATCACCTTCTCGAGAATATCCCACACGTCCGCGGTGCGCCGGTCCACCACTTTTTTCGCGCTCTTGACCGTCTTGACGATACCCCGCTCGATGAGCTTGCGAATGACGAAAGGTTTGAACAGCTCGACCGCCATCTCTTTCGGCAAGCCGCATTGATGTATATCGAGTTCGGGACCCACGACGATAACCGACCGGCCCGAATAATCCACGCGCTTGCCAAGCAGGTTCTGACGGAAACGTCCCTGCTTACCCTTGAGCATATCGCTAAGCGACTTCAGGGCCCGGTTCGAATCGCTGCGCACGGCGTTTGCCTTCCGGCTGTTGTCGAACAACGAATCGACCGCTTCCTGCAGCATGCGCTTCTCGTTGCGCAGAATGACCTCAGGGGCCTTTATGTCGATGAGTCGTTTCAGACGGTTATTGCGGATGATTACGCGGCGATACAGATCGTTCAGATCGGAAGTGGCAAACCGTCCGCCCTCGAGCGGGACCAGGGGCCGCAGTTCCGGCGGAATAACCGGAACAACCCGCATGACCATCCACTCGGGCCGGTTTTCGAGCCGCGTGTTGGCGTCACGGAACCCTTCGACGACTGCAAGGCGCTTCAGGGCATCGGCCTTGCGCGCCTGACTTGTCTCGGTCTTGATCTGGGTACGCAGTTTTTGCGACAGAGACGACAGATCCAGGCGCCGCAGAATCGTCTCCACCGCCTCGCCCCCGATTCGAGCGATGAATTTGTTCGGATCGTCGTCGGAAAGCCGATTGTTGTCTTCCCGTATCTGATACAGAATGTTGAAATACTCGTCCTCGTTCAGGAGCTGGTTTGCCTCGACGCCATACTCTGCCGCGCTGCCCGCCTGAATGACGACATAGTTCTCATAATAGATGATTTTCTCAAGGTCTTTCGACTTCAGGCCTATGAGGTGACCAATCTTGTTCGGCAGCGTCTTGAAGTACCAGATATGCACGACGGGCACGCTAAGCGTAATATGCCCCATGCGCTCGCGGCGCACTTTTTTCTGCGTCACTTCGACGCCGCAGCGGTCGCAGACGATGCCCTTGTAGCGGATCCGCTTGTACTTGCCGCAATGGCACTCCCAATCCTTGACGGGGCCGAATATTTTCTCACAAAAAAGGCCGTCCTTTTCCGGCTTGAAAGACCGGTAATTGATGGTTTCGGGCTTGAGCACTTCTCCATGAGACCGCTCCAGCACACTTTCCGGGCTGGACAGACTTACGGTGATTCGGCTGAAATGCTTCCTGATCTGCTGCGTCTTTCCGTAGGGCATATTGGCTCTTTCGCAATTCTGAATGCTGGAAGGGGCCGCGGCCCCTTCCCGTGCAGGGCGGCTACAGTGCGTGGTCAATCGAGGCGGACTTCGAGACCAAGTCCCTGAAGTTCTCGAACAAGCACCTGAAAGCTCTCCGGCATACCGGCTTCGGGCATGTTCTCCCCCTTTACGATCGACTCGTATGCTTTCGACCGCCCCTGGACATCATCCGACTTGTAGGTCAGCATCTCCTGCAAGGTGTGTGCAGCACCGTAGGCATACAGCGCCCACACCTCCATCTCTCCGAGGCGCTGTCCGCCAAGTTGCGCCTTACCTCCCAGCGGCTGTTGCGTAATGAGGCTGTACGGTCCAATGCTGCGCGCATGAATCTTGTCCTCCACAAGGTGACTCAGCTTCAGCATATAGATGTAGCCCACAGTGGTTTTTTCATCGAACGCATTGCCGGTGCGTCCGTCGTAAAGCTGGGCGCGCCCGTCGATCGGCAGGCCCGCTTCTTCGAGTCTGACCCGGATGTCGTCCATCTTCGCTCCGTCGAAAATGGGCGTTGCGAACGAGGCGCCGAGCTTTTTGCCGGCCCATCCGAGGAGTGTCTCGAAGATCTGGCCGAGGTTCATGCGAGAAGGTACGCCAAGCGGATTAAGCACGATGTCGACCGACGTTCCGTCCTCGAGGAACGGCATATCTTCCACTGGAACGATGCGGGCAACCACCCCCTTGTTTCCGTGGCGGCCGGCCATCTTGTCCCCCACTTGCACCTTGCGCTTGCGCGCCACATACACCTTCGCAAGCTGCACGATGCCCGGAGGCAGTTCGTCTCCCATCTGCACCTGATGCTTGTCCCGCTTCATTTCGCCGTGCATGCGGCTTCGGGCGCGCGCATAATTGCGAAGCAGTTGGCGAATGCGCTCGTTGGCTTCCTGATCGCCCGTCATATCCTTGCCGGGGGCAAGCTGATCGGGCGTAATGTCCTTCAGTGCGGTCTTCGTGAACTTTGCTCCCTTCGAAAGCAGCACAGCGCCTTCACGGTCTTCCACGCCGACGGACGACTTCCGCCCCACGATCCGGAAGAATTTCTCCCAGAACAACCTGTCCAGTTCTTCTTTTGCACGATCGAACCGCGCCTCGATCTCGCCAAGGCGTTTCCCTTCCAGTTTCTTCGAGGCGGAATCCAGCTTGCGCCGGCCAAACAGTTCCGTAGCAATCACTACGCCCTTCATACCCGGAGGCGCCGTAAGGGAGGCGTCTTTTACATCCCCGGCCTTATCGCCGAAAATAGCGCGGAGCAGTTTCTCCTCCGGTGTGGGATCCGTTTCGCCCTTGGGGGTGATCTTGCCCACAATGATATCGCCGGCATTTACCTCGGCGCCCACGCGAATGATGCCTCGTTCATCGAGGTCCTTTGTAGCTTCTTCCGAAACGTTCGGGATCTCCCGGGTAAGCTCTTCTTCGCCGCGCTTCGTATCGCGCACCTGCAACTCGAATTCCTCGATATGTATCGACGTGTATACATCCTCGGTTACGAGCCGCTCGGACAGCACGATGGCGTCCTCGAAATTGTAGCCGCGCCAAGGCATGAAAGCAACCAGCACATTTTTGCCCAATGCAAGCTCTCCGTTTTCCGTGGCAAACCCATCTGTCAGCACCGTACCTGCAGAGACGCGTTGTCCTTTGCTGACGATCGGTTTCTGGTTGACACTGGTATCCTGGTTCGTTCGACGGAACTTCACAAGCTGGTACTCACGCACAGATTCTACGAAATTCAGATCCGCATTCTCCGTGTTCCGATCATAGCGTACCACGATGCGCGTAGCGTCGACATACTCAACGACGCCTTCGCCTTCCGCAACGAGCACCGCGCGCGAATCTCTCGCAACGCGTCCTTCAAGACCCGTGCCGACCAGAGGAGCCTCGGCGCGCAACAGGGGAACAGCCTGGCGCTGCATATTCGACCCCATGAGGGCGCGATTGGCGTCATCGTGCTCAAGAAAAGGAATCAGACTTGCCGCGGGGGACACGATCTGGTTCGGAGCCACATCCATATATTCGACACGGCTCGGCGGCGCAATGGGGAAATCACCCCGATGGCGGCACTTCACATAGTCATTGACGAAATTACCCTTTTTGTCGAGCGGAGCATTTGCCTGGGCAATGACCGCATTGTCTTCCTCCTCGGCAGAAAGAAAACGGATTTTCCTTGTCACCTTACTGTTTTCAACAACCCGGTACGGCGTCTCGATGAAACCGAAATCGTTGATGGTGGCATGTACGCAAAGCGAGGAAATCAGGCCGATATTCGGACCCTCGGGCGTCTCGATAGGACACAACCGCCCGTAGTGCGTGTAATGCACGTCGCGGACTTCGAAACCGGCGCGCTCACGTGTCAACCCACCCGGTCCCAGCGCCGACATACGACGCTTGTGCGTCAATTCGGCCAGCGGATTCGTCTGATCCATGAACTGGCTGAGTTGATTGGTTCCGAAAAAGGTGTTTACCACGCTCGAAACCGTGCGGGCATTTACCAGATCCTGCGGCGAAAACTTGTCTGCGTCGCGCAAGTTCATACGCTCCTTGATCGTACGAGCCATGCGTGCAAGACCCAGAGAGAACTGGGTTGCAAGTTGTTCGCCTACGGTACGCACCCGGCGGTTGCCAAGGTGGTCGATATCGTCTACATTGCTCTTGCCGTTCTGAAGATTAACCAGTTCACGGATAATCGCCACGATGTCGTCGGGCGTCAACGTCAACGTATCCGACGGCGTGTCCAGATCCAGGCGGGTATTAATGCGGTACCGGCCCACCTCTCCAAGGTCGTAACGCTTTTCACTGAAAAAGAGCCTGTCCAGAATACCCCGCGCACTTTCCAGATCAGGCGCCTCGCTGCCTCGAAGCTGCAGGTACATATATTCCAGCGCTTCGGCATACGAATGGGCAGGATCCTTCCGCAGGGTTTCGATCAACGTGGACTTGTCGAGCTGCTCCTGTTCATCCTTCTTAAGCAGCCAGACGGTCTTTACGCCCGCTTCCTTCAGCTTTGCGTAATCTTCCTCCTGCAACACATGGTTTGCAGGAAGAATAATCTTGCGATTTTTCTTCTCCTCGAGAATCTCTCCGGTGTCCTCATCCACGATCTCGTGCACTTCTTCGACGGTAATCGAAGCAGCCAGATTACGACCGACCCATTTGTTGAACGGCCGCTTCGTCGAAACATCCCCTTCGTCGGCCAGATCGAATATTCTCAGGATTTCATCGTTGGATGAGTGTCCCAATGCGCGCAAAAGCGTCGTAACCGGAAGTTTCTTCTTCCGATCGATATAAGCCCACATCACGTTGCTTACATCGGTCGAAAATTCAATCCAGGAACCGCGGAAAGGTATTACGCGGGCTGAAAAAAGCTCCGTGCCGTTCGGGTGAATGCTTAGCCCGAAAAACACCCCGGGACTACGGTGCAATTGTGAAACAACGACACGCTCGGCGCCATTGATGACGAAGGTGCCCTGCTTCGTCATGAACGGCAGATTCCCGAGGTACACCTCCTGCTCGATCGCCTCTTCCGGTTCGTCCTCGTCCTCGTCTTCCTTGCTCGAGAGGCGAAGGCGCGCCTTCAGCGGCACGGCATAGGTCAGGCCCTGCGCAATACACTCCGGCACCGAATGCTTCGGAGCATCCAGTTCGTAGTCTATGAATTCGAGGGTATACCGCTCACGGCTGTCCTGTATCGGAAAATGCTCCTTGAAAACCCCCTGGAGTCCGATATCCTTTCGTTCTTCCGGCGACACATCAGGCTGCGCAAAATCCGCGAACGACTGGAGCTGGATATCCAGAAAATCCGGGTATTCGTGTATGATCGGAATGCGAGCATAGGATATGCGCTTGCCTTGGGTTGCTTGACCGTTCGTATGGGGCATGGATGGAGTGGATGGAAGGGGGGGAAACGTGTCGAACGATAACGATGCAAAGGATGCGTGACGCACAAGGCGTCATGCCCTTCGCGTTTATTTGAGTTCGACTTCGGCGCCTGCTTCTTCAAGCTTGGTCTTTATCTCCTGCGCCTCGTCTTTGCCAACCGCTTCCTTCACGGTGTTCGGCGCGCCGTCCACAAGTTCCTTCGCCTCCTTGAGGCCAAGGCCGGTGAGACTGCGTACCTCCTTGATCACGGCAATCTTGTTGCCGCCGATACCCTTCAGCACGACATTGAATTCCGTTTGCTCTTCGGCGCCGGCTGCCCCGTCGCCTCCGGCAGCGGGCCCTGCTATGACCGCCGCGGCCGCCGCAGCTGGTTTGATACCGTACTCCTCCTCAAGAAGCGTGGCCAGGTCATTGGCGTCCTTGACCGTGAGGTTAACAAGTTCTTCTGCAATTTTTTTGATGTCCGCCATGTTGAATTCGTTCTCCTGCGAGCAGTCTCTGCCGCCGTACTCCGGCAACTGTGCCGCACATTAAGGATGGATGGTGAAAGTGACGATGATTGTTTCCGAGTCGGGCATGACGCACGGTCATGCGGCGCGACCTGCGATTTCGCGAATCGCGGCAGCAAGGTTGCGGGCCGGCGCCTGCACCTTGCCGAGCACATTCGAAACAGGAGCAAGCAACAAACCGACGACGTCGCCTATGAGCTCGTCTTTCGACTTAAGCGACGCCAGTACGTCCAGCGAGCCCTCCCCGTAAAAAGCCCCATCTATGTAAACGGCCTTGACTTCAGGGCGAGTCGCGGATTCATCTTTCAGGAAATCCCGGATGACGCGGGCCGGCGCCGACGGCTCCCCGCCGAATGCGATAGCCGTAGGACCTTTCAGGTACTCCAGCAACTCGCTATACGCGGGGCGCTCCTCCATTGCAAGGCGCACCAGCGTATTCTTATACACCTTGAACGACACGCCGGCATCGCGGAAACGATTGCGCAAATCGTTCGCCTGGCTGACCGTCAGCCCGGAATAATTGGTCAGGTAAACGATCGTGTTTGCGTCGAGCATCTGCGCGATCTCCGCAACGACCGTTTCCTTGTGTGCTTTTGTCATGGGCATGTCGGCGCCTCGCTATCTCGATCGGTTGCTCTCGGGCTATCCGGCATAAACCGGCTATGCTACTTGTAATCGGGAACAGGGATGAACCGGCGAAAGGCGCTACCGAAGCGCACTCACGACCTGGATACGATCCAGTGGGATCGGCGGCCCCATCGATGTCGAGATCGAAGCGGATCGGACGTACGTACCCTTCGCCGAAGCGGGACGCAACCGAAGCACTTCCTTAAGAAACATCTCCGCATTTTCCCGGAGATCATCTGCGGAAAACGACACTTTGCCGATCGGTGTATGCAGATTTCCGGATTTGTCCACGCGAAAGTCGATTTTCCCCGCTTTGACCTGTTGCACAGCCGGACCGACATCCATCGTGACCGTGCCGCTCTTGGGGTTAGGCATAAGCCCTCTGGGCCCCAGTACGCGCCCGAGTTTGGCGACATCGCGCATCACATCGGGCGTGGCAACCACCACATCGAAATCGGTCCATCCCTTCGTCCGGATACGTTCGATAAGGTCATGCAGACCGACATAATCGGCGCCGGCCTCTCTGGCCTCTTCCTGTTTGCCTTCGCTGGCCAGTACAAGCACGCGCACCTCCTTGCCCGTGCCGTGCGGCAGTGCCGCCGTACCCCGAACCATCTGGTCGGCATGGCGCGGATCGACCCCGAGCCGCAGATCGATATCAACCGATTCGTCGAACTTGGCGGCGCCTGTCTTCGCAATCAGGGCACAGGCGTCTTCGAGCGTGAAGGGACCTCCCGCCTCTTTGACCATCTCGGCCGCCTGCCGGTAACGTTTTCCTTTTTTCGCCATCCGATTATGTAGCGGGCGTGGTGTCTGTGTCAACGATGATTGGAGTCGCCGGACGCAGAAACCCTGCCCCGATCATGCAAAAGGGCCTTGTTCAAGAGGGGCCGCCTTCGACGCGCACCCCCATCGAGCGCGCCGTGCCGGCTATCATGGAAGCCGCCTTGTCTATATCGAACGCATTGAGATCCTCCATCTTCTGCCCGGCAATCTTGCGGCAATCCTCCCAGGTCACCGTTCCCACTTTTTGCCGTAGGGGATCTCCGGATCCCGCCGGTATCTTCGCGGCAGTCTTCAGAAGCACCGCCGCAGGGGGACTCTTGACGATGAAGCTGAAGGTTTTGTCGGTATATACCGTGATCACGACAGGAAGAACAAGCCCCATCCTGTCCTTCGTCGCCGCATTGAACTGCTTGCAGAACTCCATGATGTTCACCCCTTTCTGCCCCAACGCAGGACCTATCGGGGGGGCCGGATTCGCCTGTCCGGCCTTGATCTGAAGCTTGATGTACCCGTCGATCGGCTTCGCCATACTGTAAAGCGCGGTGCAAGCGCCAGGAAAATCGTACCGTACTGTACTGTACTTATTTGTATTTGTACGCCCGGCTCCCGCCTTCTGTTAATTTGGTAACAAAAGTCAGCCTACCAATATCGGAAATTTTTGGGAAATATTCCACAAAAAACGCGGGGGGCACTCATAGGTTCTAATATTATTCATAATCAGAGTATCCTATAGCACGTTAACAGGCCCTAATCGTCCCGCTCCACCTGGAGATAATCCAGTTCCAGGGGCGTCTTGCGCCCAAAAATGGATACCATCACTTTGACTTTCATTTTGTCGGGATACACCTCCTCGACAAAACCGCTGAAATTGTTGAACGGGCCATCCACTACCTTCACGAGGTCCCCGTTCTTGAACGGCATCTCCGGCTGTTCGCCCGCCTCCCGAACCTCGTTCATTTTGCCCATGATCCGGTTTATTTCATCGGGGCGCAACGGCGTGGGCTCGTCGCCTGTGGTCAGAAAACCAATCACCGAGGGAAGATTGGAAATGACATGCTGCAACTCGGTATCCAAGGCGATATGCAGCATCACATATCCCGGAAAGAACGTCTTCTCGCGCGTACGCTTTTTGCCGCTGCGCATCTCGAAAACGGTCTCGGTAGGAATCATGACCTCATTGATTCTGTCTTGCAGATTGAGACGCTCGATCTCCTTTTCGAGATATTGCTTGACCTTTTTTTCGTGGCCCGAAAACGTGCGCAGCACGTACCATTTGCGGATAATTTCCTTTTCCTTGACCATCTTCCCTGTACCTGAGAAAAATGTCTCGACGAGATATGCTTCGGCGTGACCGGATCAGCTGTATATGAACTCCAGCACCCGGCTAATGATCTGATCGGCTCCCCAAATGTACAGGGAAATGATCATCGACGCCAGCAGGGTGATCAGCGTATTGCTGATCAGTTCGTTACGCGCAGGCCAGCTGACCTTGCGCATCTCCCTGGTTACGTCACCCAAATATTCGGCCACCTTCATGTTCGATCCCGGTTAACGGCGCGTCACGCCATGAATGTTGCGGGCACGGGCGGCAGGACTCGAACCTGCAGCCTGCGGTTTTGGAGACCGCTGCTCTGCCAATTGAGCTACGCCCGTGTGTACGGCGATGGTTGCTGCTGCATGATTCGTATGCGAAAAACGGCGTTGCATCGCATGAGCCGCCTATCGGATTTGAACCGATGACCCCTTCCTTACCATGGAAGTGCTCTACCACTGAGCTAAGGCGGCCGAAACCGGCATGCGCTTGCTGGAGCGGAAGACGGGATTCGAACCCGCGACCCTCAGCTTGGAAGGCTGATGCTCTACCATCTGAGCTACTTCCGCTACGATACGTCATACGGTACTCCGGTCGGGAAGGTGCACCGTACAGGCGCCCCGTCCCATAAAGCCGTCGAAGGTAAAAGGGTGTGGGCAGGGGAGGATTCGAACCTCCGAACCCTGAGGGAGCAGATTTACAGTCTGCCGCCTTTGACCACTCGGCAACCTGCCCGGTACTGCCGGAGAACGCGCCCCGAAAAGGTCTTATCAAAAACACCTGTCCGCATGAAGAGCTGGCGAAGGGACTCGAACCCCCAACCTGCTCATTACAAGTGAGCTGCTCTACCGGTTGAGCTACGCCAGCCTCGCCGCCTCCCGGGCGACTCCAGTCTTTCAAATTACGTATTTGCAGCGCACGGCGTCAACCTGCATGCCGCAAACAGGGGCTGCATATCCCGTAGAAGGCTCAAAGTTTCCTTACAGGGGTTTGCTTGTTGGATTTTTTCCTGATTTCTTTGACGAACGCTTCTTCCGAACATACAGGCGTACCCCGCCTGCGAGCAAGAACAACCCGATCAGGCACAGGACGACCCGCCCGTAATCCCGAAGCCAGAGACCGACTTGCCGCCAGTTATCCCCCACGGCATATCCGGCCCAGACCATCAGCAATATCCACGCCAGGGCACTCAGCGTGGCTATCGCCGCTGTGCGCAAACCGTCAAGACGGGCCATGCCAACCACAAGCCCGATGACTCCGCGGAGTCCCGCCAGAAACCGGTTGGCCGCCACGAGACCATACCCCCAGCGATCCAGTTGACGCCGGGCCCCGTCAATGCGCTCCGGCGGAACCCATCGGAGCCAGCGTGATCGCAGCACGGCATCGCCAGCCAGATACCCGATAAAATACATCGTCATAAATCCCATAACGCTGCCCAGCGTCGCCATGCCGGCCACAAGCAAAAAATGCAGCTTGCCGATGCCCGCGAGATATCCGCCGAACACCACCGCCATGTCACCGGGCACAGGAGGAAGTACATTCTCCGCATAGGCAACCAGCAAAATACCGGCATAGGCCCATGCCGGAGACAGTCCGTCCAACCAGATCACCAGATCTTGCAGCAGATCACCCATTCCGGTCTACCGCTATGATCGTGCATATCGCAAACGCAGACGCTCCTTCCCCCCTTCCGATAGCGTCCATTCCTTCGTGTGTCGTGGCTTTCACGGAAACAGCACTCTCATCCACGGAAAGACAACGGGCGACGATCGCGCGCATCCGGGGAATGTAAGGCTGGAGCCGCGGGCGTTCAAGCACGACCGTCGCATCGACATTGTGCGCCCGGTATCCGGCTTGCGAGAGCGTACCGGCCACCCTGCCAAGCAGATCGGCGCCCGCTATACCCGCCCAGCGTTCATCCGTATCGGGAAAGTGGGCGCCTATATCCCCGAGAGCCGCAGCGCCCAGCAGCGCATCGGCTACGGCGTGCAGGAGCACATCGGCGTCGGAGTGCCCATCAAGACCCTTTTCGAAAGGGATATCCACCCCGCCGATAATCAGAGGGCGGCCTTCGACCAGGCGGTGCACATCGTATCCGAAGCCGATTCTCATGGCTCTACGAACGAAGTTCGCTCGAATGAAGACTGAATGATCCCGGCCAATTCGAAGTCTGCGGGCGTGGTCACTTTGATATTCAATGGACTACCCGCGACCAGAACCACCGGCCGGCCGATATGCTGTACAAGCGCCACATCGTCCGAAGCGTCGCGTCCCTCGCTGCGAGCCGCGCGGTGCGCCTCTTCAAGCCAGACCCGGCGGAATGCCTGCGGCGTCTGCATACGACAGAGCCGTTCCCTGTCTACGGTTTCCGCAAATACGCCCCGGGATACTGTGCGCAGGGTATCTGAAACAGGCAACGCAAGAGCCGCGGCCCCCTCCTGAAGAGCCGCAGAAATCACCGCATCGACGCACTCTGCGGGGACAAAAGGGCGCACTGCATCGTGCACAAGCACAATGTCCATATCGGAAGACACGGACCCGATCGGAGGCGTTGCACCGAGCGCTGCCGCAACAGAGTCCTGCCGGCTGGTTCCACCTGAGATCACGGCATGAATTTTCCGGAATCCGCGGGTATGCAAATCCGAGGCCACCCACTCCGTGTCCCCCTCCGGAGCAGCTACCACGATATAATCAACCCGGGGGTGCCGTTCAAATACACGGAGTGTTTGCACCAGAAGAGGCACGCCCCCGAGATTCCGATACTGCTTGCGCGCGCCGCCCATGCGCGCGCCGCGGCCCGCAGCCGGAACGAGTACGGTAACGATAGGCAATGCTTTCTTCACAGGGATCTCCGTATCCGCAGACAGATATGCGCCGGTGCACTGCCAGGACGCACCGGATCACAATATGAGCATGGCGTCTCCGAAGGAGAACAGGCGATACTTCTCTTCTATCGCAAGCCGGTAGGATTCCATGATGAAATCATAGCCGGCAAATGCGGCTGTGAGCATGAGAAGCGTACTTCCAGGCTGGTGAAAGTTCGTGAGCAGCCGCTCAGTGATTCTGAATTTATAGGGTGGACAGATGAATTTGTCGGTCCATCCACTGCCGGCCTTGCACAAATACGAGGCGGAAAGACTCGATTCAATGGCCCGAACCACGGTCGTACCGACCGCCGTTACCGTATTGTCCGCGGACAACAGCGCCTCGTTCACAGCGCTGGAGGTTTCCTCCGAGATCATAAAGCGCTCCGAATCCATCCGGTGCTTGGTCAGATCTTCCACTTCAACCGGACGAAAGGTGCCCAGTCCGACATGCAGCGTAATGGGCTCTATCCGAACCCCCCGGGCGCGCAGCGTTTCGATCAATTCCGGAGTAAAATGCAGCCCTGCCGAAGGAACAGCGACCGCTCCCCGCTTATCCGCAAAAATGGTCTGATAGCGATCCCGATCCTGGTCCTCGACATCACGCTTCACGTACGGCGGCAAGGGGGTCTGTCCAATTTCGTCTATCTTCGCATAGAGCTCCCGGTTTGTCCCCTCGAATACAAAGCGGATGGTTCGCCCCCGCGAGGTCGTATTATCAATCACTTCGGCGATCAGACCTCCGTTGAAATACAACTTGTTGCCGATGCGAATCTTCCGCGCAGGATCGACAATGACATCCCACAGCCTGCTTTCGGGATTCAACTCCCGAAGCAGAAACACTTCGATTTTCGCTCCTGTCTTTTCCTTGTTCCCGTACAGACGAGCCGGGAAAACTTTCGTGTCGTTTACAACGATGACGTCGCCTTCCCTGAAGTACTGCGGGAGATCGCCGATATGCCGGTGCTGGACCGTCCTGTTTGTACGATCAAGCACCATGAGTCGAGCCGCATCGCGCGGTTCGGCAGGGTACTTCGCTATGTGCTCCCTGGGATAATTGTACTTGAAATCCGATAGTTTCATACGGGATGCACATACAGGAAGAAACGGGAACGCGCCCCAAACGCCCGAACGGGCCTGGTGTTTCCAACACAGCACGGGAACGGTTTACACACTCTTGGGATACTCAGTAATGATGTTTTTGATATTTTGGCAGCATGCACATTGCCCCTTTGAGGCAATGTTACTTCTTTTTCTGTGCGCTCTCCCGCTTTCTTTCCGACCGTGTTCCGACGCACACTCCTGCTTCCCTGTTCTGCCGCCCTGTTGCCCGGGGTACTGTTCCTCGCCGTCTTTCTTGCCGCCTGCGACCAGGGTTTTGTCCCGCCCGAAGATCCTCTCACCGGTACGCTCATTGTAGATATCGCCTACGAAAATTACCCCGAGACCTGGCCGCCCACCGAGGAGATTTACGAACTGCTGTTCGTCGCCCTGCGGTTCGTGCCAAAAGACACTGCCGATTTTCTGCAACTCAACCGGCTTATTTTCAGCGAGCGCCTGCAATTCCATGTGGAGCGGCAAACCGTGACGCTCAACAGTGTCAGAACGGGGGTTTACCCCTACTCCGGGGTTGCCCATAAATACGGCCCTGATCTGTTCGCCTGGCGGCCCATCGGTCTTGTGGAAGAAGGTGGGGGTATCTTCGTCATCTCTCCCGGGGAAACCACCCGGGTCTCTGTATCGGCCGATTTCCTCGATCCGCCTCCATTCCCGCCGCCTGAGATTGAAATTCAATGAACATCCTTAAAACATGCTGGAGCGTTGCAGCCTGCCTGTGCATGTTGTGGATACTGGCCGGAACGGATGCGGTCAGGGCACAGCATGGCGCCGTGGCGGGCCGCGTGACCAGCTCCACGGGCGATCCATTGCCGGGAGCCAATGTCGTGCTACTTGGGACGACGTACGGGGACGCCGCAGCGTTGGATGGAACGTATCGTATCGGGACAGCGCCGGTCGGGTCCTACCGCATACAAGCCTCCAGCCTGGGATTCGCGACGGAAATCCGGCAAATCGACGTGGCGGCGAACGAAACGATTCTCGTCGATTTCGTCCTTGAACCCATCGAGATAGAGTCCCGGGAAATCGTCGTTACCACCACCCGCCACACTGCAGACGCCGGAGATATCCCCGCCAGCGTAAGCGTGCTCACTGCCGAGGATCTGGTAGTACGCAACGTGCTGTCGCTGGACGATGCGCTGCAGTACGTCCCCGGCGTACAACTGACCGGCAACGAGGTGAATATCCGGGGTTCGTCAGGATTCTCATACAACACGGGAAGCCGGATTCTGCTGCTTGTGGACGGCATGCCCATGTTGAGCCCCGACGCGGAACGTATTCCGTTCGACCTGATCCCGGTGCATCAAATCGAGCGGATCGAGGTGCTCAAGGGACCGGGCTCGGCACTATACGGGGGAGGCGCGCTTGGCGGGATCATTCACATCCTCACGAAAACATATCCTGCCAAACCCGAAACGTTTGTTGAAGCCTACGGAGGAGCGTACCAGCCGGCGCACCACGCCGTATGGCGCCGGCAGTGGGAAGCGTCAAAAAAGCCAAGACCGCTGGGCGGCATCGCTATCAACCACGCCCGACCCTTAAGCCCGAATACCGGCTTGTGGGCGAATCTGACCTACCGGTACGATGCAAGCCACCTGAACATGAACAGCTCCCGGAGCCTCCAGGGGTTCTCCAAATTCACCTGGCGCACCTCACCCGATTCCCATGTGAATATCCTCGCGGGAGTCAATCGGAAAACGAGAGATACCTTCATCTACTGGAACGGCGCCCGCGATGCACTGAATCCGGGCAGCACCAACCTCGGCAGTTCCATTTCCTCGTCAGGAACAAGCGATAACCGGACGCAGCACGTCAGCCTGATGCCGGCATATACGAACGCACTATCCACCAGCACGCTTTTTCAGGCAAAAGCGCGTCTGTTCGGCATCTTCATCCAGCCGCTCGACGACGAGAAAAAACCGAGGCCGCTATCGAAGGGAACGATAGGGTTCCGGTACGGCGGCGAGGTACAACTCGATTACGAACCGGCTCCGGGGCGATATATCGTTGCCGGCGTCTCCGGTGACGCCAACTTTACGAATTCAAGTTTTAGCGGCGCGGACGCGCCCCGCAGCCAACCCGAAATAGCGGCGTTCACGCAATGGGAAGAAGAAATCGGGCGGATCAAAATCACTGGCGGTCTGCGGTTCGATACGTACCGCATCCGGCAAGGCCAAACCCTGCGCAAGCTCAGTCCGCGCGCCAGTGCAACGATCAGCATGGGACCCTCGTGGACCGTGCGGCTGGCTTACGGCGAAGGATTCAGGGCGCCCAGCGTACTGGAGCGATTCGTCGAAAGCAGTGACCACCTGCCTATCGTATCGAACCCGGATCTGAAGCCCGAAACCAGCCGGAGCTACGAGATCGGGGTACGGGGACAGCCCTTGTTTGGCGGCGCGCCGTTATTCACTATCGACGCCGCTCTGTTTCTGAGCCAGTACCGGGAAATCATCGAACCGAAGTTTACTCCGGAAGAACGCGCTTTCCGCTTCACAAATTTCACGAGAGCGCGCATCGCAGGCGGCGAACTGGAATTGCGCGCGCACATATTGCCCGGACGCGCCTCGCTGCATGCGGGTTACACATATCTCGATGCGCAAGACCTCGAAACGGAAGAATCGCTTGCATTTCGCTCTGCCCATCTTCTCAAGACCGGCGCTACGTTAACGGTAGGGCCGCTTGAATCCGGCGTGGATCTGCGGCTGGCGTCCGCCCCGGAACGGGTTGATTCCGACTTTGCCCGATTCATTGCCGATGCAGAATTGAGCAGTCCCATTCAGGTCATGGATGTGCGAATCGGTTCATCCTGGCGCGGGATCCGGGCTACGCTGCATATCCGAAATGCGCTCAATTACCACTACCTCTCGCGGCCGGCGCTGCTCGGCTCCACCAGACACGCTTTCCTGCAAATATCCACCCGGATGTGACGCTGGCCGCCGGCGTATCGCGAAGAAAACGTTATTTCCTCATTCCGCAAGCAATGCCTGTGCCCGGGCCAGCACATTTTCGGCGGTGAAACCGAATTTCTGCATGTTTATGCCGCCCGGCGCGGACGCCCCGAACCCGGTCATCCCGACCACGGCTCCTTCAAGACCTGTATAGCGTTCCCAGCCTGTCGTCACACCGGCCTCCACCGCAAGACGTTTGCGAACCGCACGGGGAAGCACCTCTTCCCGGTATGCCGCCGGCTGTCGCTCGAAGAGTTCCCACGAAGGCATACTGACAACCTGCGCCGCTACCCCCTTTTCCCGAAGCATCGTTGCCGCCGCCACTGCGTGCTGCACCTCACTGCCCGTTCCGATCAACACGATGTCCGGCGTGCCCTCGCAAGCAAACACGACATAGGCGCCCCGCCGGAGCCCTTCGCCAGTCCCCTCGAGCACCGGTAACCCCTGCCGGGTAAGGATCAGTGCAAGGGGGCCGTCCTTCCACTCGACAGCCAATTTCCAGGCCGCAGCCGTCTCGGCGGCGTCGGCGGGACGAATCACTGTCAGGTTGGGCATGGCCCGCAGAGACATAATATGCTCTATGGGTTGATGCGTCGGACCGTCTTCTCCGAGTCCGATGGAATCATGCGTAAAAATATAGAGGACAGGCAACTCCATGAGTGCGCTCAGGCGCACGGCGGGCCGCATGTAGTCGCTGAATATCAGAAACGTCGCGCAATAGGGCCGTACGGCGCCATGCAATGCAATCCCGTTACAGGCCGACGCCATAGCGTGCTCCCTGACCCCAAAGCGCAGGTATCCGCCCGTCGGCGACGTCTTCTGAAAATCCTCACGATCCTTCACTGCCGTATTGTTAGAGGGGGTCAGGTCGGCGGAACCGCCGATGAGAAACGGCACGGAAGGAGCCAGTTCATTCAGGGCCTTGCCGCTTGCTGCTCGTGTGGCCTGCACGGTCCCTGCCTCAGGGGTCTCCACACGATTCGCCCATCCTTCCTCCGGAGATCCGCTGCGCCATGCATCGAATATCCCCGCCTCTTCGGGATAGCGGTCCCGGTAGGCGGCAAGCCGCTCTTCCCACGCAACATGGGCGACATGCCCGGCTTCCAACGACGCATCCCGCATGTGCGCATAGACCTCATCCGGCACAAAAAATGTTTTATCCTCGGGCCATCCGAGGGAACGCTTGGCAAGCACGACCTCCTCTTCTCCCAGCGGCGATCCGTGTGAAGAAGCGGACCCTGCCTTGTTGGGACTGCCGTACCCGATCACGGTGCGCACGGCAATCAGGGACGGGCGGTCCGTCTCGGCACGTGCTCGGTGCAACGCCTGATCGATGGTTCCCGGATCGGTTCCATCGGTGACCCGGTCGACATGCCACCCGTACGCTTCAAAGCGTTGCGACACGTTTTCGGTAAAGGCGAGCTCCGTACTACCGTCAATGGAAATGCCGTTGTCGTCGTACAGAAAAATGAGTTTGCCCAAGCCAAGGTGTCCGGCCATCGACGCGGCCTCATGCGAAACGCCCTCCATAAGATCTCCATCCGAGCATATACCATACGTGAAATGGTCCACGATCTCGAAGCCGGGCTTGTTGAAACGCGCGGCAAGATGTTTTTCGGCCATGGCCATACCCACGGCATTCGCGAAGCCCTGACCCAGCGGCCCGGTCGTCGTCTCAACACCCTCTGCAAGAAAATTTTCCGGGTGACCCGGCGTGATGCTTCCCCACTGCCGAAATTGCTTAATCTCTTCCATCGGCATGGCATAGCCGGTGAGGTGCAGCATACCGTAAAGAAGCATGGAACCATGTCCGGCGGAGAGCACGAATCGGTCCCGGTCGAACCAGTCAGGGTGCGCGGGACTATGCTTCATATGATTCTTCCAAAGCACATACGCCATGGGTGCAGCCCCCATGGGCATACCGGGGTGTCCGCTGCGAGCTGCCTGCACGGCGTCCACGGCGAGAAAACGCAGGGTGTTGATCGAAAGGCAGGCAAGGTCTTCGCCCGCAGGAGCAGAGGTTGAAGATGGGGTACTCACTGCGTGGCGGCCTCCTCGATCATGCTTTGCAGACATTCGACGGTATGGGATTCAGTGGCGACGAAACGTCCGTTGATCAGAACCGTGGGCGTCTGGTTCACGCCGACTTCGATCGCCTCGTTTTTTTGTTGCTCCAGCGTGCGGCGGTAAAGACGGCTTTCCAGGCGCTGCATGAGCACATCCGGATTCATCCCGATATCTTCGGCGATCTCGCGTAATTGCTCCAGAGACAAGCCCGTCTGCGGATTCTGCATTTCGAACTGCGCCTCAAGCATCGGGAAAAATTTCTTTTCCCGGGTAGCCGCATACAGCGCTTCCGACTGCACAATGGAATGACTCCACAACACAAACGGCTTGAACACAAAGAATGCGCGGTCGGCATGAGAGTGCACCACGGGCGTGATCACGTCATGAAAAGTCTTGCAGTGATAGCAATTGGGGTCGAAATACTCGATCACCGTAACCGGGGCGTCCGCTTCCCCTACGGTCGGATCGAAAAGGTTGATAAGGCGCCGAAAATCCTCCACCGGTTCTTTGTCCGGATCGTACGGACATTCGGCCGGCGGGCCCGGCGCAACTGCTGCGCGGGGTTCTTCCTCTGCACGCGTCGGCAGGGGAGCCTCCCGAGAAGAAGCCGCTTCCGTCTCTGTTTCGGCGGCGAATACATCGGGGAATTCCGGTTCCGGATCGCTGAAATACATAGCGTCTGCCGCTATGAGTATTCCCACAATCAGCAAAAGGGCGCCCATCCAGGCTATTTCACGCAGAGGTTTGGAAATCATGGTACTGGAAGGTTCGGTAGTCGGAACGGGGGATAATGTTACATCAATCCCATGCAAGATGGCAAGCAGGACGACAATTCCCGCGGAAACGAGGCAGAGAATGCAGAGTTGCTCCAGCACGGCTACCTGATAATAGACGAGATAGACCGTATATGCCAACCCGCCTGTTACGAGCGCCGCGCGGGCTGCCTTGTACAAGGCTCGCTTCTCCCTGAAATTCCAGGCGGCCGCCACCGTCAGGAGCGCTACCGCTGCGTAAAACAGCAAGCCCCATATTGCATTGGATACACCCAGAAAAACGCCAGCCTCGCTGCCGGTTACGGCAGCGCAATCAAAAACGGAACCGGTAAACGCCGAGGAAGAGAATCCCGTACAGCCTTGTTCGAATCCGCCTTGCTTCTGAATCGCTATATGCGCCGCATCCAGTATGCCGACGAGAGAAAGGCCATACACAGTGCGGTCGAGCGGGGCGCGCCAGGAATCGAAACGATACGGATAACGGTGCATGGAACGCGTTGGGGAGAAAGCATTCGCGGAAATGGACTCGACGGATGCATAAATCAAAAACCACGGCGTACCCGGTTATGATCCCGACGAAACACAAAGATAAAATCGTCCCGTGCCGGAATTTTACAAAAGTACACTCTGAATCCTCTGTCTTCCCTTATTGTCCGGATTTAGGCCTGTTACCACTATGCAGCGGCGCTCGCTCTGCGGGGCCTGTTTTCCTGCCAGGCCAGGCCCGCGAGCGCAGTGTGGCCCAGCCACATAAGCGAGCGGCAACGCCGCATGGCGG
>JANQSQ010000243.1 GCA_028283985.1 Rhodothermales bacterium
TGACCGTTCGGCGTCTGCTGTTAACGCATGGGCACATCGACCATATCTTCGGATGCGCGCACTTTGCGCGGACGTACGGAATGGGCTTTCAGATGCACCGCGAAGACCGGGCTTTTATTGCCCAGGCTGACGAACTGGCCAAAATGTTCGGAGAATCCATCGAAACCCCGCCTGAACCGGGAGGCTTTCTGAACGAAGAAGACCTCGTGCATTTCGGCGCCGCATCCCTTGCCGTGCTGCATACGCCGGGGCATTCCCCGGGATCGATCTCCTTCTACAACGCCACCTCGCAGGCACTTATTTCCGGAGACGTGCTGTTCCAGGGCTCCATCGGGCGGACGGATCTGTGGCGCGGCGACCTTCCTGAACTGATGCGGTCCATTTTCGAAAAGCTGGTCCCCCTCGGGGACACGGTGCATGTCTATCCTGGTCACGGCCCTGTCACGACCATTGGAGAAGAACGGCAAACCAACCCGTTTCTGACAGCAGGATTCCATTGAGAAAGCAAGCGCTTGTCGGCAACGCCGCAGCAAGCACATTCAGAGAATACGCTCTCAACTTGCAAATCGTCTCTTTACCGCCTTCCCTGACGACACAATTCTCTTGCGACGAACGGCGAATGCCGACACAGATGATCCCAACTTACTTCGCCGTCCCAGTAATCCTGTGCAAACTCCAGGCGGGCTTCGCAATATTCCGGTTTGTTCAAACACAGGCGATGTATGGTTTCGCTGACGGCATCGGCTTCGTTTCCGGATAGCCCCCTGCCTGCAATCACTTGAAATTCCACCAACTCCAGAGCGAACCAGTCGTCACCGATCACAAACGGATCGAGTACATCCATTGCAACATGTTTTTCGCTGTTTATTTGCGAGCAAGCCAACCGATAGTTGCTCCACTCGTAAACGCGATCCCACTGTTGCGACTTGGGGACAAAGTGATCTACGCTCTTTGCCCCTGTACCTCGCGGGATATACAGACAAAGATAGGCGCAAATGCGGTCGTAGGACGAAAGAAGATCGGGCAACGCTTTGCGCCAGTATGGGGGGTATTTGTTGGCAGGAATCCGACCTCTTGTATTGGCAACCTTACAACGACGCCTTCCCGCTTTGCGAGGCGGGCTTTCGCCAACCATTTCGGCGATTGCGCGCAGACCCGGTTGTCGCACGCATTTGTCGAACGCCGCTGGTTCCGGCGCAAGCCTGACCCGAATCACGGCGTTCCCCCGCGACTTTCCACGAACGCATTCCAGCGGACCCAAAAGGCGTCTACATCAGGCAGTGCAGCGCGAAGCTCCCGATGCGTATCCATTACATCGTCCAGCGACGGATTGGATTCGCGCAGAATTTTTCGCGCGCGCAGAATTGCATTTTCCGCCTGCACGCTGCTTCGATCCGTCGCCAAATCAAAAGCCTTGCTGGTAAGCCACGAACCGACGGTGCCGTGCAACGTGTAGGGACGGGGGCGCAACTTCGCTTCCGGAGGATTTCCTTCGAGATCCAAATCGAACCAGGCATCCTTGTCAGGGTCGAACCAGGGTTCGGCGGAAGCCATCACCAGTGGAGAATGCGTCGACGCCAAAAGCTGAATATCCACTCCACCGAAAAGCGTATCGCCCAAATCGCGCAATGCTCCAAGAATGGTTCGCTGCCAGCGTGGATGAAGATGACTCTCGACTTCATCGAACAACATGATTATCTGGCTGGCGATTTCGTCGCCGCGACGTTCAGCAGCAATGCGATGTTCGCTCCATGCCCATGTCAGAATGTACGCCAACGCGCAAACCCGGCGAATGCCTGCGGAAGCGTGCAGAATCGGCACCACGCCCGCGTAGGATGTCTCAATGGATGGAATATCTCTGCCATCCCGGATCGTAAGGCGTAAAAGAGGCCCTGGCCTGATAACTTCGCTTTCCTTGTTTGGAGACAAAGCCGACAGGGCAGTCGCCATGGCCCTGGCATTATCATTATTTGCATCAATCCAATGAGCCCAGTGCAGTAACAATCCGTTGCAAACAGGAACAGAGCGGCCATTCGACTCTTGCCACAAACCGTCCCAGACCTCCGCTTCGGAAAACACGTACGCCGATAATCGTTCTTCTTCGCCGTTTTCCTGATCGCGCCAGTAATTGCGAGCCGGATCCCATACGGAAAATGAGCCATTCGCATGGGCATAAACAACGAGCCCCGGCATTCCCGGTCTTGCCCGCTTTTTTACCCATGCTTCACCCGACCGCGAATAGGTTGCTTTCCTCTCATACGATTTGGTTTTCCCGCGGATGCGAGATGAAATAGTCGCAGTTTTTCCCGGATCGACAGGACGGGCGGGAAAGCCCGTCGTCATTCCGGAATTCACGTCGCGCGGCCAGTGACCGGTAAGAACCCACCAAGCCGTATCAAGAAGAAAACTTTTGCCGAGACCATTGTCGCCAGTAAGAAGATTGAGCCGAGGGCTTGGCGTAATCTCCATGCGGGGGGCCGGACCTACATTATCAAGTTTCAGATACTCGAGCATCTTTCCCGGAGAAAACCGATCCCGTGCCTGTCAGGTTTTTCCTGACACATTACCCCTCCTTATGTTCCATGTCGTTCCGGAAGGCAGAAGCAACAGTAAGTTGTCGGTGTTTCCCGGTCAGGCGTGTCGGCAATGCAAGCGATGTTCTTTACGATTTTACGCCAGTGCGTTCAACCCTCATGAGGGCAAAGTCGGAACATATGCGCAGGTCTCAAAACGAACATGGAAATACCCGCAAGCGTTGACAATACAGTCCACATTGTACTGCGACGCCCTTGTTCCCCGCCTTTGCCTGTTCTATTCCCCTCATGAAACGGCTTCACGGACTCATTCTGCGTATGCTCCCGGGACGCGTTCTCGGATGGTTGGGAACGCTCATGTTCCTGCTGGTGATGCAGTTTCTGATCAAGTACCTGCCCGATCTGGCGGGTAAGGGGCTTCCTCTTGGGGTCCTGCTTGAACTGATCGCCTACAACCTGGCGTATATGGTGGTCCTCGCCGTGCCGATGTCCCTCCTTATCGGCACCATGATGACATTCGGACGCATCGCCGAATCCAGGGCCTGGGTGGTAATCAAGGCGTCCGGCGTCTCGCCTGTCCGGCTTATCTGGCCCACGCTCCTGGTCGGGGTATTTGTCGCGACCGGCATGACGTACTTCAATAACCGTGTGTTGCCGGAGGCAAACTTCCGGGCCCGCAACCTGTGGTACGACATACGCAAGAAGCGCCCGGATTTCGAGTTGCGCCCCGGCATGTTCTACGAAGGGGTACGAGACTACAGCATCCTCGTGCAGCATGTCGCCGCCGGTTCCGGGATACTCGAGGATATTCTCATCTACGACTACACGGACAATGCCCAGGCCGTGATCAAGGCGCGCGAGGGACGGCTGCTCCCCCTGCCGGATCGACCTGAGTTGGCGCTCACCCTGTTCGATGGCGAAATACACCGCATGCCGGAAGGACAGCAGTTTTACCGAAGCGAAGAGCGCTACGAGCGGCTCGCCTTCGACAGGTACCGCATGACGCTGGACGCTTCCGAATTCGCTTTCGAGCGTTCGGAGGAAAGCCGGACGAATCGTTCGGACCGCACCATGCCCACCCGGGACATGATCGGCTTCGTGGATTCCCTCCGGCAGAGCGTCGATTCGTCTCTTGTCCGCCTTGCCGCATATTTCGAACCGGGGAGCTTCGGGAGCAATGCGCCGGAGACCCGAATGCCGGGGGCGAGAGAACCCTTCCGTGCAGCGCTCCCGACCGAAGAAAGCGGGATAGCCGCATCGGCCGGGCGCGCTCCTCCGAGCGACGAACAGATTCTTACCAGAGCCATAGAGGATGCCCGGAATATCCGTATGATCATGGACGATACGCAGCGCGGCATCGCCTGGGAGTTGCAGCGCGCCGACCGGTTTCTCGTGGAGATCCACAAGAAGTACTCGATCGCTATCGCGTGTCTTATTTTCATGCTCATCGGCGCCCCGCTGGGGCTGAGCACCCGGCGCGGCGGTCTCAGTTCGGCAGGCATTCCGTCAGCGGGCATCTTCCTTTTTTACTGGGTGACGCTCGTGCAGGGCGAAAAGCTGGCCGACCGCGGCTTTCTGGAGCCCTGGATCGGGATGTGGATCGCCAACCTTGTGATGATCGCGGCGGGATTATGGCTGATGGTCTACGTCACGCTGGATCTGCGGGCCACACCGCCTCTCCGCACCCGGCTTCTGCGCCTGTTGCAAAGACATAAACCCTGACGGCGCGCGCCGCGCGATCTCCTGCCTGCCCGATGCTGTATCTCGTCCCCACGCCGGTCGGCAACCTCGAAGACATTACGCTCCGCGCCCTCCGTATTCTGAAGGAAGCGGATCTGATCGCCTGCGAGGACACGCGCACCTCGGGCATACTCCTTGCCCGCTACGAAATTCGCACGCCCACCGTCAGTTACCATGAACACAACGAGCGGCGCCGGACGCCGGACCTCGTCGAACGCATGCAGGCGGGGCAACGCATCGCCCTGATAAGCGACGCCGGATCGCCGGGAATTTCGGATCCGGGGTTCTATCTGGTGCGGGCATGCAAACAGCACGACATCCCCGTGGAAGCGCTGCCCGGACCTACCGCCGTCATACCTGCGCTCACCGTCTCGGCGCTTCCTTCGGAGCGCTTTGTTTTCGAGGGGTTTCTGCCCGCAAAAAAGGGACGGCGCTCCCGGCTCGAAGCGCTCCGGGACGAACCGCGAACCATGGTTTTTTACGAATCGCCGCACCGGGCCGCCGCCACGATGAACCGGTTTGCGGAGGTCTTCGGACCCGATCGTCCGGCAGCGGTCGCGCGGGAAATGACCAAGAAATTCGAGGAAGTCCGGCGGGGAACGGTAAGGGAACTGGCGGCTTTTCTCGACGAAAAATCCAGGGTCCGGGGGGAGATTGTGCTGGTTGTGGCGGGAGCCGGGGTTACGATGGAGGTGTGGGAGTGATGGGGCTCAATTTTGCGGGGACTCCGGTTCATTTGCAGCGCTCGGTTCGAGCCCGGATTGTTCTTCCGGCGCGTCCGGGCCTTCGTAAACCACGCGCCCGTCTCGCCAGAACACGGCGTATTGTCCCAGGCGGCGCTTGCGGTCCAGGGCTTCGGCAACCGCTTGCCGCAGGCACTCGAGTCCTTGTCTGGTATGCTCGTCAAGTTCAGCCATCGTGCCGTATTTTCTCCAGGAGTTGCAGAATATCCGGTTCGGCTATGTCCCGATGCGACCCCTGTTGCGTGAATACGGGTACCGGGTCCCTATCGCTATTGAGATAGCAAACCGCCCGATCCACCAGAAAAACGTACTCGCCGAGGAAATTGTTCAGGCTGCGGAAAAAGCGCCTGTCGATATCTGCTTTGGGGATGTCGTGCCCTCCGTGCCAGACGCGCTCGGCCACCCGATTCCTTGCCATATCAACGCTTGGCAGCGCCAGATAGATCGACTCGACCCGCCAGCCCTCCGATTGCAAGCGCTTGATCAAATTCCGGTACGCAAGACCGGAAAGCGTCGTTTCGAAGCCGAAATCCCGTCTTGCCTGGATGTTCTTTTCGATCTCATGCAAGAACATGCGACTGGCCGTAACTGCCCTGCCTTCCGGCGCCAGCGGCGCAAAACCCGCCGCGATGAGATCGGCATTCACGAATATCTCGCAACCTGCTACTCGCGGCAAGTACTTCAGCGCAAAGGTGGTTTTGCCCGCGCCGTTGGGACCGCCGATGATCCAGCAAGTGGGTTTATGTTTTTGATTCATTTCGCAAAGAATTCAGGACGAGCGAGTAGTTAGGGGTAAACCGGAACAGGCATAGCCCAGCGCGTCCCGGAGAACTCGACCACGCGCTGCTGTGTGAGCCGTTCTCGTTCGCCGACCTTACTCATTATCCGTTTTTATTATTTTCCAATAACCGCCTCTATCGGGCCCGATCCGCTCAAGGATACCCTTTCGTTTCATCTCACGAATCTGCCATTCGATGCCCTTGGGCGTGATTTCAAGCCGGTTCGCCAATTCTTTCATAGTAATTGAGGAATCGACTGCAATCAGGGCCAGAATTTTCTCCCTAGTTTTCTCCCGGCTCGCCTGCGACTCTGGCTGCCCACCATCTTGCACCCCAGCTTGGACCTTTGCCAGTTGCGTCGCATAATCCGGTCGCCGAATCGTCGTCACGAAGCCCCCGCTGGCGACAAACTCCGGCTCCCGCAAGCTGGACGCCACACAGCGCCGGATCATATCCACCGTTCCGGTTCCCATGCGTTCGATGTACCCGGCAAGGTACATGGATTCCGCCAGCAAGGGATTACGGGGCAACGACTCATGAGGAACGCGTAGTTTCTCCACAGTCAGCGGCGGCGGCAGTTGGCCCGTATTCATCACATCCAACCGGTCCGCAAAGAGCATCACCTGCACGCTGCTGATGAAGATTCGGAGAGGGGGCATGCGACTATTTCCTGCTAAAAAGGGGCGTGTCCGCTAAACCGTGCAAGCGGGATTATCCCGAACAACCGGGACACGCCTACGCGCCCCATCCAACTCAGCTTTGCCGACTGAGCAACTTCCCGGTGGGTTCCGTGCTGCCTTGGGTTATGCCGCCTTGCCGAGGTTTTGTTCCGATCGTATCTACCTGGACAAGGTTCAAGGGCCGCCCCACCCGGTGGTTTACAATCATGTTGAAAAAATGCAGTAATTTATCTACTGCAAAAAAAATTGGAGTCTGTCGTTTCCGGTGCGTATACTGCACTGAAGGACAATTACAGAATTATTCGTTTCATGCGCATCGCGGACCTTTGCACGATCCGGACCGGGTATACCGCCCGGAAGCGTCTCCAGCCTGTTTTACGGGGCGGGGCGCCGGCGATCCAGTTGCGCGATGTCGCTGCGGACGGAGAGATCAATCCCGATACGCTGATTCGCGTGGAACTTGGCGATCTTCCGGACCGCTATTTTGCGCGCGCGGGGGATGTGGTCTTCCGCCCGCGCGGGGATCGCAACATCGCATCGGCGCTGGACGGATGTCTGGCAGAGCCTGCCCTTGCGATTTTTCCCCTGATTGTTCTTCGTCCGAATCCTGACATCGTTACGCCCGAATACCTGGCGTGGGCGATCAATCAGCCCGACGCGCAGCGCTATTTCGATAGAATGGCCCGAGGGACCAGCATGCGCATGATACCGAGGTCGAGCCTGAACGACCTCTGCCTCGATATACCGGACATCGAGACCCAGCGCAGGATAGTAGCAACGGACGCGCTCTCGAAGCGAGAGAGGGCGCTAACGCTCCTGCTTGCCGAAAAGAGAAGAAAAATTACAAGCCGGGTCCTTAGAGAACAGGTAAAACGCAGTAGCCGCGCTACTGAAACAGATAGCCATTAAACGATGAACGAGCAACTGACGCAGCAACAAGTCAATCGGACGGCGTGGGCCGCTTGCGATACCTTCCGGGGCGTCGTCGATGCAGGTCAGTACAAGGACTACATCCTCGTGATGCTTTTCCTCAAGTACATCTCGGACCTGTGGAGCGATCGCCTCGAAACGTATCGCAAGCAATATGGAGGCGACGAAGTGCGCATCGGGCGCAGGCTGCAGCGGGAGCGATTCGTATTGCCCGACAATGCGAGTTTCTACGATCTTTACGAAGCGAGGGACGAGACCAATATTGGCGAGCGCATCAATATCGCGCTGGAGGCCATCGAGGACGCCAACCGCCAGAAGCTGGAAGGCGTTTTTCGCAATATCGACTTTAACTCCGAAGCCAATCTTGGCCGGGTCAAGGACCGTAATCGACGCCTGAAAAACCTTCTGGAGGATTTCGCCAAGCCGGAAATGGATCTGCGGCCCTCTCGCGTGAACGAGGATATCATCGGCGAATGCTACATCTATCTGATTTCCCGTTTCGCCTCCGACGCCGGCAAGAAGGCGGGCGAATTCTATACTCCGGCAGCGGTCTCGAAGCTATTGGCGAAACTCGCCGCTCCTCGTTCCGGCCATACGATCTGCGATCCGGCCTGCGGCTCCGGCTCGCTTCTGATCCATGCGTCCACGGAGGTGGGTTCGGACAACTTCGCCTTGTATGGACAGGAGGTGAACGGCGCCACGTGGGCGCTGGCGCGCATGAACATGTTCTTGCACGCGAAGGACGCCGCCCGCATCGAATGGTGCGACACGCTTAACGGTCCGGCCCTGATCGAGGGCGACCGGTTGATGCGTTTCGATATCGTTGTCGCGAACCCGCCATTCTCACTGGACAAGTGGGGCGCCGAGAATGCGGAGAACGACCCGCATAAGCGTTTTTGGCGCGGAGCGCCGCCAAAGTCGAAAGGCGATTATGCGTTCATCACGCACATGATAGAAACCGCAAAACGCCAAAGCGGCCGCGTGGCCGTGATCGTTCCGCATGGCGTTTTGTTCAGGAGCCGGACGGAAGGACGAATCCGGCAGGCCCTGATCGAGGAGAACCTCCTTGACGCCGTGGTAGGGTTGCCCGCCAATCTTTTCTCCACAACCGGCATTCCCGTAGCCATTCTCGTGTTCGACCGCTCTCGCGAGCAAGGCGGAGAAAACGAGGCGCGCCGCGATGTGCTATTTATCGATGCGAGCAAGGATTTTACGCCGGATAAGGCCCGCAATGTGATGAACGAGGCGCATGTGGACAAGGTGCTGAAAACCTACAAGGCTCGGGAGGCGGTAGAGAA
>JANQSQ010000254.1 GCA_028283985.1 Rhodothermales bacterium
GGAAAGCCCAGCGCCAGGCCAATTTCGCCAAGCGCTTCCTGCAATTCTTGCCGGTTCTTCTGTGACAGCGCTCGTTGGCGTTCCTGCTGCCCGGCTTCGCGCGTCGATGGGTTTTTGGTCGCCTCCGGCTTGCGAGGGCCGAAGATCATCCGCTTCAGGACATAAAAAAGGGGAATGATCCAGAACAGGTTTCCCCAAATATCTCCAAAATCCATGGCTGTGAGGCGCCGGTGTTTTATGGCAGAGACCCGCCTGCGGGAAGACGAACGATGCAGGCTCTTTTTCCTACGTGCTGCCGGTCAGGTCGTTTCATTTACTGCTTTTTGTTTTTCCATGTGTTCGATCAGGCGGCGTCCCGTTTTTGAAAACGCCAGGGCGCGTAGTTCGGCGTCGTTGGCCCACTTCGCGGCACGCCCCTCAGGGGAGCAGGGCGTGCCCGCTGCAATGGTTGCCCCGAAGGCGTGCATCGTGATGCGGAAGTGGCTGTACGCATGGGAGATCCGGTAAACCAGGTCACCCGTCTCGACGACTACGCTCCATTTCTCCTGCAGGGTGCGCCGGCACGCCGCCTCCAGCGTTTCGCCGGGTTTTCGTTTGCCGCCTGGAAACTCCCATAGCCCTCCCAGCATGGCCTCCTCGGGGCGCTTGCACACCAGCAGGCGTCCGGCTTCGTCGGAAATGACGGCCACGGCTACATCGAAATGGGGCGTTTTTTTTCGGGGCGGCGTGACCGGGAATGTCTCCGGATCTCCCTGCGCCGCTGCGGCGCATACGGATTCCAGAGGGCACATTCCGCAACAGGGGGAGGAGGGCTTGCACACGTTTGCTCCCAGTTCCATCACGGCCTGATTGAAAGCGCCCGGGCGGGCCGGATCCATGAGTACCGCGGCGACTTCCTGCAAGCGCCTGCGCGTTGCGGACCGGTTTGCGTCTTCGCCTATCCGGAATACCCGCGTGAGCACCCTTATTGCATTCCCGTCGAGCGCCGGACAGGTTTTCCCGTAGGCGATCGAGAGCACGGCGGCGGCGGTATACGGCCCTACGCCGGGAAGAGAACGGATATCCTGCTCGTCGGACGGAATGCGGCCCCCGAAAGACTCGACGATGCGCCGGGCGGCCTTATGCAGGTTCCGGGCACGGGAATAGTAGCCAAGTCCTTCCCAGCACGCAAGCACATCGTCGAGGGAGGCG
>JANQSQ010000280.1 GCA_028283985.1 Rhodothermales bacterium
CACTCTTCGTTGCTCGTCGCTCATTTGGAACCACCAAACTTCACTCCTCGCGCCTTGATTGACGCCGTGCCTGACGGAACAGAGCATTGCTGCATAGTGATAACAGGCCCTAATGGCTATCTTGGAGCCGAAGGGTATTGCAATCTGTCCTATCCTCGGCTCTACTGCATGAAAACGTGGGTTGTGTCGCTTGTTGGTGTTTTAATCGTCGGCGTTACCGGTGATCGATCTTCTCATGCGCAACCCATACCTATTGAATTCATGGCGGGTCAGCGGTATGCATTGGTCAATATGGTGATGAGTAAACAATTCAACACGGATTCCAATATTGGTTTCTTTCACGTGAATAGCCTCACCATGGACTATAAGGATAAAAGCGAAGATAATCTGGTCGTGCAAAATATGTTGTTTTATGAGCCATTGAGAAATTTTCGGATTGCGGGGGGCGCCGCGTACGCGACCAAGCCTGGATTCAGTCCCGCTGCAGGACTGCAATATATCCATGTAGGACCGCATTGGTTTGTCCTTTTTTCTCCTCGCATTACCATTGAAAGCGATCCCTCCTATACGATGTTCGCCATCGTGCGATATGCGGCCAGGATAAATGAGAAGTACAATCTCTATACCTCGCTGCAGGCATTGAACGTGTTTGATGCACACGAACATATTACCAGTTCTCAATGGATTCGCGCAGGGCTGGATCGTAACGGTTTACAGTTCGGGGTGGCTGTCAATTTCGATGAAGCCGGCCCGGATCCGAACGTAAAAATCAACGCCGGGTTGTTTATACGCCGCGAAATATTTTAACCGTACCGCTTGCCGAACGGAGGGGCATTCCGATGAAGAACATTGAAAACGGGCAGTTGGGTCAGGAGGTTTTTGATCTTTTTGATCGCTATGTCCATGGCAAGATCGATCGCCGCGAGTTCATGGAACGGGTCTCCCGGTATGCCGTGGGTGGGCTTACCGTCACGGCCATCATCGATTACCTGTCTCCGAATTACGCCGCTGCACAACAGGTGCGGTCGGGGGATCCTCGTCTGGATGAGGAATACGTCGAGTATGACTCGCCGAAGGGCGGGGGCAGGATGCGGGGCCTGTTGTCCATGCCGGTCGGCAACGAATCCAGGTTGCCGGGTGTGGTGGTGGTGCATGAAAACCGGGGACTCAATCCGCACATAGAGGATGTGTGCAGAAGGGCGGGGCTGGCTGATTTTATTGCCCTGGCCCCGGATGCGCTAACGCCGCTTGGCGGGTATCCCGGCAACGACGATGACGGGAGGGCCCTGCAACGGCAACGGAACCGCGAAGAGATGCTGGAAGATTTTATCGCGGCCTACGAATATCTGAAAGCCCATCCCGCATGCAGCGGCGACGTGGGCGTCGTCGGATTCTGTTTCGGCGGATGGATTTCCAACATGATGGCGGTGCAGGTGCCAGGCCTGCTTGCGGCGGCTCCTTTCTACGGCGGGCAGCCTGCTGCAGAAGAGGTATCCTCGATCCAGGCCCCGCTGGTTCTTCATTTTGCAGGGCTTGACGCGCGGGTGAATGCAGGATGGCCGGCATACGAGGCCGCATTGATGGAGCACCAGAAAGAATATACGGCCCACTTCTACCCGAATGTGAACCACGGCTTCCACAATGACACCACGCCGCGCTATGACGAAAAAGCCGCCAGACTGGCCTGGAAAAGGACCATTGATTTCTTCAATGA
This sequence comes from Rhodothermales bacterium, assembly GCA_028283985.1. Classification (GTDB taxonomy): domain Bacteria; phylum Bacteroidota; class Rhodothermia; order Rhodothermales; family VXPQ01; genus VXPQ01. Next base: position 1,715 of record JANQSQ010000280.1, read on the forward strand.
GCGGCTGCGCGGATAGGGAACTGTCCGGAACGTGACGGGCACGTTCACTCCCTTAAATCCAATCCGTGAAATCAAACGTATCCGTTACTATTCTTCCTCTTCTTCGGCTTGGCGTTGGCCGAGTTCACGGTCGAGCAGGAAAAGGCTGGCGCCGGAATCGCCGACGAGGCGCAGGTCGTCGATGATATCGCGGGCTGATTCTTCCTCTTCTATCTGCTCGTCGACGAACCATTGCAGCAGCGTCTGCGAGGCATAATCGCGTTCTTTGCTTGAGAGTGCGTAGAGGTCGTTGATGCGCCGGGTGATGTACTGTTCGTGCTCCAGAACGAGTTCGAAGATTTCGAGGGGCGTCTCGGCTTCGTACGCCGGCATCGGCAGTGCTTTCAATTGCACGACTCCATCGCGCTGGAGGAGGTAATCGTAGAACTTGAGGGCGTGCTGTATTTCTTCCTGCCACTGCAAACGCAGCCAGTGCGCAAAGCCCTTGAGGTGGAGTTGCTCCATGCGCGCCGCCAGGGCCAGGTACAGATAGGCGGATTCCAATTCAGCCTGGATCTGATCGTTGATAGCGTCCTGCATGGTTTGGCTGATCGAAGACGGTTTCGTTTTTTGCATGGAAATGGTCCGTAAAAGTTGGATGGTGCTTTACGTGTACTGTTGCGTCGGTCATGCCGCTTTGATGAAGAATACGTCGTCGGGTGTTCGGCTGTCAAGCCCTTGCTTACCTTGCTACTGTCTTGTGTACGCGCCGGGTCGTTCTTAAACAAAGTAGCGCCAACCGCCTGTCGTTTCACAGCCGATTTTTTGTCGTTGCACATCCACAGGATTCGGTGCACCTCTTTGTTTGATTTTGAAGATTTCGTGAAGAGACATGGCTGCCGGGCTATTTATTTGTATTAAGTCTAAATTGACAGCGCTTTATCAGGTTCTGTATTATACGAAAAGGAATTCATGGCGCCCCTGACCAGCTTCGGCAACGGCAGCGATATCGAACTGGCCTTTTTAGGCCTTGAGCCGGCCACTGCGCAGCGTGTGCGCGAACTGGGCCTGCGCGAAGGGGCGCACGTCGCTATCCTGCAAAACTCCGACAAGTTGATTGTTCGTGTGTCCGGCTGCCGCATCGGCCTTCGGCGCGAACTGGCCATGCGCATCTTCGGAAGCCCGGCCGTCGCGTTATGACACTGAAAGAACTCGAGCCTGGAGAGTGTGGTATTGTGACCGGCTTTGCAGGTCCTGTCCCGCCTGCCCGTCTGTTGGAGATGGGCCTGTTGTCCGGTACGCGTGTCGAAGTCATACGGTATGCTCCGCTGGGCGATCCCATAGATCTGAAAGTGCGCGGATATCACCTCTCGATCCGCAAGCATGAAGCCGCGATGATCCGCGTTGAGCGGGCATGAGCCGGTCCATGAAGGAAGCTGGCGGGTAGCAGAAGATAGCCGACATCCGGTATTCGCAAATTTCTGGTTCAATATCCCGATCCGGGGTTATCATTTCCGATGGTCGAACCTGAGCCGGTCCTCCCATTGACGGATACGCCGCGCGATTTGCACCGGGTTGCCCTGGTCGGCAATCCCAATGTCGGCAAGACGACCGTATTCAATCTGTTGACGGGTCGGCGTCAGAAGGTGGCCAATTACCCCGGCGTCACCGTCGAACGCAAGAGCGGGCGGCTTATCGGGGCGGAAACCGTCGAAGTAGTCGATCTGCCGGGGACATACAGTCTCAATCCCAGGTCGCTCGACGAGCAGATCGCCTACGACATGCTCGTGGGACGCGTTGAGGGCGAGACGCCGCCCGATCTGGTCGTTTGCGTGGTGGATGCTACAAACCTTGAGCGCAACCTGTACCTGGTTTCGCAGGTGATGGACCTGGGTGTTCCAGTCGTTGTGGCGCTGAATATGATGGATGCCGTGCGGGAGAGCGGTCTGGCGATCGACACGGAAGCGCTCGGCAAGGCATTGGGCCTCCCGATCGTTCCGATGGCGGCGCTCCGCAAAGAAGGTCTTGATGCGCTGCGCCGTACCATCCTGAATGTTCCTTCGCCTGCGCCGGCGCAGCGCTGGACGCTGATGCCTGCTGTAGCGGCGCGCGTGGCGCCCCTGTGCGCAATGCTTGCCGAGCAGGTACCC
>JANQSQ010000285.1 GCA_028283985.1 Rhodothermales bacterium
ACCGTCTGGTCCGCCACCCTGACGGTGGATCAGGCCGCCGGCACGGGGCCCGCCCTCGGCTGCTACGATGGCGGCGACGACCTGGACGACTGCTCGGGCGACGGCCTCTCAGACCACCAGTTCACGTATGAAGGGGCTACGTTTACGGTCAAGTTTCTCTATTGGTCTTCCAGGACCAACACGCTGCACATAGGCTTCGTCGGATGGCACCATCCGCACCACCATCAGCTCCTTTCCGCCGCCAAGGCCATAACCATCTTCAATGCGCTAACGCTGAACGTGGACGGCACGCCGCTGGCCTTCAGCGACGCCACGGTAGTACGTAGCCGTGCGCCAAACGTTGGATGGGCGTTCGACCCGTCCCCGGCCTGGACCGACGAGACGACGGTCCAGCTCAGCCTGACCGGCCCCACACCGCCGGTTTCCACGCCGTTGCAAGTGCCGACAACGCCTACGTCTTTCAGGGCTACGGGGGGAGACCGGCAAGTAACGCTTGAGGCTGCTACTACGGGAACCGTTACGAAGTGGCAATACGCGCAGGGTACAAGCGCGGACTTTACGCGGTCCTGGGTGGATATCAGTTCTACGTCCACATCGCTTTCGTACACCGTAACCAGCCTGACTAACGATATCACATACTACTTCCGGGTCCGGGCCGTGAACCGTACTGGTCCCGGTCCGGAATCGAGCGAACTTTCCGCTACTCCGCAGGGCGGCGGCAATAACCCCGGCAACAATCTTGGCAACAACCCCGGCAACAATCCTGGCAATAACCCCGGCAATAACCCCGGCAACAATCCTGGCAATAACCCTGGCAATAACCCTGGCAATAACCCTGGCAATAACCCCGGTGCTAACCCAGACGGCACAGGCGGCGGCACACCAACGCCACCCACATCGACACCGTCATTTTCCAACGCTCCCGGAAATGCCGGGGGGCATTTCGACAAGTCTACACTGGATTCGCTGATCCTGACGCTAACCTGGACAGCACCCGAACAAGATGCGGAGAACGTCACAGGGTACGAGTACAGGATCTATGAAGGTTCTCCTGTGGCCAGGGTATTTCCCGCCCTGATCGATTGGACGTTGACGGACAATGTCCTTGAACAGGACATACTACTGGAAAGCGACGCAAAGGCGTTTACGGTATGGTTGCGTGCTGTCACGCAAACCGGAAAGTCCCGCCATGTGCAGAGGGGGGTTTACGTGCCGGAGGGAATTATATCGGTTGTCCTGCATTCCGAATCGGAATTGCCCGAACGGCTATCTCTTTCGCAGAACTACCCGAACCCGTTCAATCCTTCAACAACGATAGCCTACGAACTGCCGAAAGGACAACGCGTCCGCCTTGCCGTCTACGATATGCACGGGCGCGAGGTGGCCGAACTGGTAGGCGGTTTCAGAAGCGCCGGGCGGCATACCGTACGCTTTGACGCAGCAGATTTGCCCTCCGGTGCGTACATGTACCGCCTCATTACGCCGGGGGCGATCCACCAGGATATTATGGTGCTTGCCAAATAAGGGGGACTTGATCGCCCACCGCTTCCGCCCGGATGAAACGGGGCGCTGTACCCGGAAGACGATACGCCCCTGCTGCTGGATCGGTCGATAAATCTTCCGGCATGCGCGCCCCCGGCAAAAGCACGCTCGATCTTCTTGTCGGTCGCGAACGTGCCAAGGAGCTATTCCCGCTCGACGACGATGACATCAAGCGCCAGATGCTTCACGATGCAGGTCGTCGTCGCCCCCCCGACTCTAACCTGCCGGCGGACGACGAAGGGCTGTTCACACGGGTGTATCGCTGGAAAGAAGCCGTGTGCATGGGTCTGCCGCACATGTTCAAGGGAATCGATAAGGTGCGTCATCAACTCAATAAAGAGGTGATAAATCTGTTTTTGGCAGGCGATTACATGCATGCGCCTTCCGTGAACGGCGTCATGGCCAGCGGTATTGACGCGGCCAGACAGGCCGGGGAGTTCTTGGCGAAGTGCATCATAACGCCGATCAAAAAACCAAAGAAGCAGGGTTAAACAACTTGTCAAGCATGATCCGTTTTATTCTGACACTGGCGGCCCTTATAGTACTCGCGTTGGTTCTTGTACTGATTGCCGCAATGTAAAGTCTGTAGGTTTTCCGGCTTGAAAACGTGCAGATTCGATAAAAGTTGAACCGTAGCCACTTGCCCTGTATCTTGGCAGCCCCTTCCCAACAAAACCCTGCTGATAAATGAACGTACGCCACGTTTTAATTGCAGCGCTTGTTTGTCTGGTATCGCCCACCACGCTTATTGCACAGGAAGGGTGGTATTTCGGTATGGAAATAGGCCCGACCATAGCGCCGGGAATGCGCATAGACGAATCCGATAACGATTGGAGCACGCAATGCGACCTCATAAGTAACCCTGAACAGGTTGAAGTGGGTGAGGGCAGTTGCGTCAATGCCCCGCCACCCGGCGCATGGTACAACGATATTGACGGCGCCAGCGGTGCTATGGGCGGTCTGACGGCAGGATACACCTTCAAATATATCCGCATCGAAGGCGAGTCTATATTCCGTACGGTGAACTACGGCGGATCCGTGCCTATGGTTATCGGAGACGTTACCACACAGGAAAAGGAAAACAACGAATTGGAAATGGCTGAGGGTGGTATCGGAGACGTGTATACGTTTCGACTTGGCGCTAATGCGTTTTTTCACAGAGGTTCGTTGTACGCCGGAGGCGGAGTCGGTATCGTGGCTGTCGGGCTGGACCGGCACTCACGCTGGAAACGAAACGACGATCCCGCACAAATTGCCACGTTCGACGACCCGATTATGAAGGCGCGAATTGCGGGCACGACATCAATCTCCAACCACAGACTTCAAGACACCCTGGTTGGCTACCAGCTTATTGCCGGTTACGATCATGCGCTAAACGAACAGGTGTCGATAGGATTGAAAATACGGTGGACGAAACTGTCGAAGTTCGAAGATGGCGCACTCTTTACACAGCTACGCAGCCACGAATCGAGCGTCGGGCGGGGATTCGACGTGCGTTACCGGACCACCACGAACGACTTGTCAGCGGTTGGCCTAACGCTCGCGATGAAATACCTGTTTTGATTTTGGGAATCCTGTTTTGTCAAGCATTGTCTGCAATTCCCCATTATGCCACGACGGTAAAGACGAGCAGGCCCAGGCGTTTTACGAGCACTTCGGTTTTATTGGGCTGCCGGGCAAAGCAAGGCGGTTGTTTTATCCGGTAGAGGGGATACGTTGATTTGCAGCCTATGCTCTCCCGGATTGGCGGATAGCATCTGCCAAAATCGGCATCACAGAAGCAGGTCGATAAGATCGGCGCGCCGGAAGGTCGCCGACAGTAATTGCAGCGTTCGCTCCCTACCACCGATTACGGCTTCAAGTTTTTCCCCGATCCTTTTTTCCGCACGAGACAAATAACTGCCCGAGTTTTGTTCAACCAGTTCCCGGGCCTGTTCAAAGTTGCGGTGATTTAGTTGCTCAAGAGTAATATCCATCTCTTTTAGGAGATAGCTCCCCATGAGCATGGCGATAAAACGGGAACCGTAAGCAAGAAAATCCGGGGCGTCTTGCGGAGGTCTTTTTCGCCGATTTTCCGCATGTCGGAACAGTAAGGC
>JANQSQ010000289.1 GCA_028283985.1 Rhodothermales bacterium
ACTCGTTGGTAAGGATGGCAATGCGCATGGGGGGTGGTTGATGGGTTGGAGATGCAAAACGGCGTTCAGGCTTTCGCGGCTTCGGGAGAATATACGGAAGCCGCGGCACGGGCAAGCGACGCGCCGATTCGGTCAATTTTTTCCTTATAGCGGAAATAGAATATAACGTCAGAAACGGTTCGTTTTGACCGGACATATTTTGGCGGAACTCGCCTCGCCCCAATGATCCGTTTTTACCCCTTTTGAGTAATTTTCACTCCTTTTGGGAGTAATTTCTACTCCATTTCGGAGTAGTTTTTACTCAACACGATGAATTCGAGGCAAATTAGCGCCAGTAATAATGGACGCGGCGAACCTACCTCGACAACGTCATTACGCGGCTAACGACCTTGCCCGCAGCCTCGAAGCGGTAGACGTACGATCCGCTCGGCAAGCCGGTTGCGTCGAAGCGCGCCGTATGCGCGCCCTGCATTTGCAATCCGTCGAAGAGCACGGATACCTCGCGTCCAAGAAGATCGTACACGGCAAGGCGAACTTCGGAAGCGGCGGGAAGCTCGTAGCGTATCGTCGTGCTCGGATTGAAAGGATTCGGATAGTTCTGCGAGAGCGCGAACGCGAAAGGAGTCTCGGAATCCGCATGCGTTACGACGGAAATTATATCGCCGGGCACGTACGCGGCGATCTGCACATGCTCGGATATTTCCTCGCCAAATACGGCGCGAAGATGTATGGTGTATTCGCGGACGATGCGTTCAAGGAAAATATCCGTTTGCAGGACGTTTCCGGTCGAAGTCCAGTCGATAAGCGCAGGAAATACGCGCTGCGTCGGCCCCCCTTCGAATACTCTGTATTCGTAGTTGGAAACCGAGTCGGGAGTAAATTCGACAGGCTGCCAGGAGAGCGTAATAACCAGACTGTCCAGGGCAGATGCGTCGAAACCGACGCGGGGACTCCGGGGAGGGTTGACTACGGTAGTAACGGGTGGGGTAACGGGTGGAGTAACGGGTGGGGTAACGGGTGGGGTAACGGGTGGAGTAACAGGGGGCGGCGGAAGAGCGGTTCCGATTGCGCCGCGAACGGTTATTAGCCATTCATGCGAAATACTACCCCAAACCATGACGCTAATGACAAAACGCTCCGATTGGTCAGCGATGCTCCAGCCGGCTGCGCCGCCCGCATCTTCGGCGTTCGATTCAGTCACATATATTTTCGCATCGCCCCAATCGTTAGCAGTTAGGATAGCGTACGTAGTAGATGGAGCGAGAACGACCGTCCCGACAGGAGTGAGAGTAGCGGTGTCATCATTTACCGATGCCGTAAAGTCCGCAACCTTCGCGCCCGTACGGGAGCCTTGATGCAAAGTCGCCGTATTGCCGTTTGAGTTATTAAAATCGTCTCCATGAAGCAGAATGGCGCTCAGAGCGTATCCGTCCGCATTGCCGCCGGTACGGAATCTCTGAGCCCTTCGATTAATTTCCGTATCCTCGTCTGAAATTGATTGCCTACTATTGGATACGAGAGTAACCTGCGCTTGAGCCGCACCAGCAAGGAAGAGCACAAGAAAAGCGGAAAGCAGAAAGCACTTCATGATTGGTTATCGGCAGGCAAGAAAGCTGAAGCACTGAAGTTTCAAGTTTATCTCACCGATACCGCAAATATCAACTCTATGGATCGGATTTAGGAGTATGTGCAATAAGCTGCCAAGGTCTACACGCCCCACAATACCGACTCCCCGGCAAGGAGAACGACCCACTGTCTATGCCGACCGCGTCGGCGCATAGTGCGTCGAAAGCAAGTCCGACGAGCACCGCAAAGCGCATGGTCTTTACCTCACGCCGGTCCCTGTGGCTGATTTTATGGCCGGGCGAATCAAAGCGGACGGACAGAAGCTTCGTATCCTTGATCCTGCCGCCGGCGCCGGCGTTCTCTGCTGTGCGGCTATAGAGGCGCTTGTCTCCCGCGATCAACAACCGGGCACGATCAAACTGGTCGCTCACGAAGTTGATCAAGACCTGATTGCGCCGTTGCGGGCCGTCCTCGACTATCTTGCGGACTGGTGCCATGATTATGGAGTGACGGTTACCATTCGGATCGAGGCAACCGATTTCGTCATGACACACGCCGAGGTGTTGCGCACGCTCGACCAACTCTTTCCCTCCCTATCGGAGGTCGAGCATTTCGACATTGTCATTTCGAATCCTCCCTACTTCAAGATCGGCAAAATCGATCCGCGCGCGATGGCCGCTTCCACGGTAGTTCACGGCCAGCCGAACATCTACGCTCTCTTCATGGCGGTCAGCAGCGTACTGCTTCGGGAGCATGGCGATTTCATCTTCATTACGCCCCGAAGCTTTACGTCCGGCCCGTACTTCCGGCGGTTTCGGCAGGTATTCTTCGACATGATCCGGCTGACGGAAGTCCATGTGTTCGGATCGCGGCGAGACGCTTTCAGCCGAGATGAGGTACTACAGGAAAACGTTATTGTCTCCGGCATTCGTCAGGACCGCTGGCATCGGAGCGAGCCTAATGCGCCGCTTATTGTTTCATCCAGCCGCGGGGTCCGCGATATCGCCGAATCCCACCGTCGCGAGGTTACGATCAACAAAGTATTCAATCCGGCTTCCCCGGACAGAATCCTCCGTCTGCCGACCCGAGACGAGGACGAGGAGGCGCTGGCGCTGGTGGATTCGTGGCCGAGCACTCTTCAAAGCCTTGGCCTGAACATCTCTACAGGACCCGTGGTGCCATTTCGGGCAACGGAACGCATCGGTAAGGAAGGCAATGTGCCGGAGAGCCATGTGCCTCTGCTATGGATGAACCATGTACGGGCCATGCAGGCCACATGGCCTCTGGACCGACACAAACCGGAGTATATCCTGCGCACCGGAGCCAGAACGCTTCTTGTACCAAACAGAAATTACGTGCTCCTGCGCCGCTTCAGCGCAAAGGAGGAAGCGCGCCGGTTGACAGCGGCTCCCTACATTGCAGCGCGGTTCACAATCCCCGAGGTCGGCTTCGAAAATCATCTCAACTACATTCATCGCCCCGGAGGCACACTCTCAGAGGACGAAGCCTGGGGTCTTGCGGCGCTCTACAACAGCCGACTCCTCGATACCTGGTTTCGCACGATCAACGGCAATACCCAGGTGAGCGCCACCGAACTGCGCGCCATGCCGCTGCCCGCACACCATACGATTGTCGCCCTCGGTCAGCGCACGAAGCACCTTGCCGATCCCATGAAAAATCTGGACGGGCTCGTGATGAAATTGGTTACCCATCCGGACTTGAAGGAGGCTGTCGTTGCCTGAGATCGAAGAAGCGCAGGAAATACTTGAGGCTTTGGGCATGCCGAAAGCCCAGTGCAACATCCGGTCGCTCGATAAATGAGGAACAAACGGCCGCCATCGTGCGCGGTCTGGATCAGAAGCGGCTATAGTACGCCGATCTGATTGCCCGAGAGGCCCAGATCGTTGATATTAATTTTCATAAGTTGCCATATTTATGGCACTTACAAAAAATGTAATGGCTTGCAACAATATTTTGCATTGTGTATACTATGTAATATGCCTCGGTTTTCCACCTTTGCCATTTCCGGACGAAATTACATGTATTCAGAAGCGAAGAGGGCCTATTATCTTCTCGGTTTTTGGGCTGGTATAGGTAGTATGTGCGGAGAAGGATATGAATATGCAAAGCACCTGATACTAAGAAGTGACGCTGAGCATCTCGCCAGTGACTGGGAGGCTATAGGCCAGGACTGGCGGAACGTGCTTGCCCAAGTAGAAGAGGACATCAAGGAAGATCAGGCTAAACAAGCCGTACTGGACTTCCATGAAGCCGGGTCGGATACATAACTATGTCTGAAAAACCTGCGACAACCGGCCAGTCTAAAGAAGTAGCCCAAGGCGAGAATGATCGCCAAGTGCTTCTCCATCACGAAAGACATGTTCACGCTGGACCACTCCCGCCACCAGAGATGCTCGCACGATACGAAGAAGTATATACCGGGCTGGCGGGAAGGATCGTTGTTATGGCTGAAGAAGAGCAAAAACAACGACATCTCAATAACAGGACTTTTTTTCGCGCGTTTTCTCGCGGCCAGATATTCAACTTTTCATTAAGCGTGTTGGGCTTGGGAGTAACGGCATTTCTGTTCAGCCAAGGAGCGGAATGGAACAGCTTGGGCTTCTTCCTTGTCAGCATCTTACCTGCGATTATTTCCAGATTTACACGAAACAAAAAGGAGATACCTTTCTTTCCGCCCCCGGACAGTTCGAATGATGGATAGGCCTGGTCCTAAGCCCAGACGCAGTCGCCTAGAGACATAGATACTCGACGCGGGCTCTGCACTCGATCCATCCAGGCACCTCACCCCACCACAATCTCCTTCCTGAGGCGCGCTGCGGGTATGCCTAATTGCTCGCGGTATTTCGTGACGGTCCGGCGCGCAATCCCGAATCCCCGTTCTTCAAGAGACGCCACCAGGCGCTGATCGGACAAGGGTTTCGCCTTGTCCTCCCCGTCGATGATCCCTTCGAGGATCGCCTTGATCTCCTTGTTGGACACATCCTCGCCGTCGGCGCTCCGGATTCCCTCGGAAAAGAAATACTTCAGTTCGTACACGCCGAATCGGGTCTGCACATATTTGCCGTTGACCACCCGACTGACCGTCGAGATATCCATCTCGATGATCTCCGCCACATCGTTCAGAATCATGGGCTTGAGATGCCCCTCCCCGTACCGGAAGAAATCCTCCTGCAGGCGAACGATGGCGTGCATCACCCGGGTCATCGTGTGACGGCGCTGGTTGATGGACTGGATGAACCAGCGCGCCGATTCGAACTTGTTCTTGAGAAACTTGCGCGTGGCGGCGTCTACGGAAGATGACCCCGGCTCCTTCTTTCGGGCCGTCATATTCCGGAGCATCTGCCGGTACTGCCGCGAGATGTGCAGCGGCGGCGCATTGCGTCCGTTGAGCGTGACGATGAACTCGTCGTCGACGGATTCCACCGTGAAATCCGGCGTGATGTAATTCTGCCGGGAAGAAAACTGGCCCTCTCCGGGTTTGGGATCGAGCCGGCAGCGGATCAGGTCGAACGCTTCCCGAAGCTCTTCGCCGCTAACGCGCAACTTCTTCCGGATCGCGTCGAAATGCTTCATGGTGAACGCCTTGTACGTTTCCGCAAGCATGCGGATGGCTATGTCGCGGCCGGCTATGGCAGGGGGCATGGCGCGGAGCTGCACCAGCAGGCATTCCTGGAGGTCGCGGGCGGCGATCCCTATCGGATCCAGACGCTGGATGCGCCCCAGCATCTCCTCGATGTCCGAAAGCTCCGGCGTGAACCCGGCATTGAAGGAAAGATCGTCCACGATGGATTCGAGGGGGCGGCGCAGGTAGCCGTCCTCGTCGATCGAACCGATGATCTGCTCGGCAATGATTTCCTCCTCTTCCGTGAGGTCCTGCAGCGCCAACTGGTCCCGAAGATGCTCGATCAGCGTCCCGGTGGCCGGGATGGGCAGTTCCCGATCCTCTTCCCGGCTGTAGTCGACGCGCGCCTTGTAACCGTACATATCCTCGGTATTGTCGAGCAGCTCGCTCCAGTCGTACTCCTCGTCGGGGTCCCGCTCGCTTTCCGCCTCGACAGACTCCTCCGCAATGTCCTCCAGAACGTCCACGGCCTCGGTCGCGGCGTCTTCCAGCAAGGGATTTTCTTCCAATTCCGTCTCGATGCGCTGTTCGAGCGCAAGCGTAGGCAGTTGCAGCAACTGGATATACTGTATCTGCTGAGGGGACAGCTTTTGCTGGAGCCGCTGTGTTTGCTGGAGATTCAGCATGATCGGGCGTACTGCAAAAAAGACGCTTAAAACGTGTTTTCCAGGTGGGGACATCACCACCTCGATGCCCCTCTCAAACCTGTATATGATACCTGTATATGATTTACCGCAAATATTGTGCCCAATTTGTAATTCTCCCCTCCGGACAGCCTCTCGAGCGACTTAATGACGAAGCAGTGTGGCAGCACATAATGAGGAATGACGCGGCCAGCGCACCCCTCGGAGCAGGCGCGTTGCTACCGGTATGTACGGATACTCTGATTACGTTCGCAAATCTCTATTATGCAACTTTTGCATAATGGCGGTCCTTTTTATGCATTTTTCGCATAGTCGCTGTGCCGGGGCGCCTGCGCAACGTTCCGCGGCTCCTCTTTCATCCTTTACCCTAACTGATTGAAGCGGGTTCGATCAGAGTATCCTTAGGAAGCTCTGATTAAATCGACAAAGTTCAGAGGCTGCTTAAGGAACCGCTGATTAAATCCGCAAAATCGCAACCGGGAAAAGGGACCTTGGGACGCGCATTCGAACAAAACATAGGGCCCGGGATATCCTGCAAACTCGCGGCCAACCGCACGTTTA
>JANQSQ010000306.1 GCA_028283985.1 Rhodothermales bacterium
ACGCATTGCCTTTGCCGCCCCGTCCACCTTCCGCAAGAATCAGCCGCTCGCCCTGCACGCATACCTCGCCAATGATTTCACCCGTACCGCGCTGTCTGGCTACGGTGCCGAGCGGCACGCGAAGAACAATATCCTGACCGGAACGTCCGGTCCGGTTGTTGCCGGCGCCTGTCTCACCGTTTTCTGCGAAATGGCGCCGGTTGTAGCGAAAATCCAGGAGGGTGTACAGGTTGCTGTCCCCCTCGATGATCACCGAACCTCCATTCCCGCCGTCCCCTCCTGCAGGCCCGCCTTGCGGTTCATATTTTTCCCTCCGGAATGCGACGGCGCCCGCCCCGCCACGCCCGCTCCGGACGGTAATTGTTACGTAATCGACGAATTTCATACTTGTGCGTACGTATACGTATACTTTGCCTGCCGACGCTTTCCTACCGGATCAATACGGCGGTGGTTCTGCCAATACCGCCTCCTCAAGACACCCGATCGTGCAAAACATAACCATTTATACGGACGGCGCCTGTAGCGGTAATCCCGGCCCGGGCGGCTGGGCGGCCCTTCTCATGTACAAATCGCACCGCAAACAACTGACCGGCGGCGCATTGCATACGACAAACAACCGGATGGAACTCACGGCCGCTCTCGAAGCGCTCCGCCATCTGAAGAAACCATGTCAGGTACAGCTCCACACGGACAGCGCCTATCTTGCAAACGCATTCAACAGACACTGGCTCGACGCCTGGCAGCGCAACGGCTGGAAAACAGCAGGCAAAAAACCTGTAGAAAACAAGGATTTATGGGAGCCTTTGCTCCAGGAAAGCACCCGCCATCGCATAACATGGATCAAGGTAAAGGGGCACGCCGATAATAAATTCAACAATCTCGTCGATGAAGCGGCTGTCGCCGCCATGAAAGAATACAAGCGCCAGCGGGATATCGGGGCATAACGTAGCGCCGCTTCATTGTCGCCGCACACGTTTCTTCAATTTCTGCATTAACGTAAGATTCATTGGGGGCCTGCTGTGCGCGTGCAGGTGGTCAACATGATGGTGTTCGGTACATCCGTCTGCGGAATCTTCCAGTTGAATAGTAACATGGTGAATACCAAAATCATGATAGACGATGCGCTGCAGACGGCGCAATAAGGAAGTCCGGTCTGCATCCCTGACCTCGGGATCTATCAGAATGTGCGCAGTAAACACATCATAGTCCTGAGCAAGGCTCCAGACATGGACATCGTGAATCAGGAGAACGCCTTCCACATCTTCTATCTCGCTGCAAAGACGATAGACGTCAATGTGTTCAGGGGTTCCCTGCAACAGCAAATGAATCACTTTACCTAACAGGCGCCAGGTGCTGGACAAAATAAGTACAGCGATGATCACGCTCAGGATGGGATCCGCAAGTGTCCAGTCGAAGGCCCAAACGAGCACACCCGATACGACCACACCGACAGATCCCAACAAGTCGGCTATGACATGCCGGAAAGCGCCTTCGACATTGACACTGTGCTCGGCCGACCTGTGGAGAATCCGGGCCGCTGCGATATTGACGAGGAGGCCGATGGAACCGACAGTCAACATAAGCCCGCCTTCCACATCCGGCACATCCCTGAACCGATGCCAGGCTTCGAGAACTACACCCCCCGCAATCAGCCAGAGTGTGAGTGCATTTATCAGGGCCGCCAGGATTTCAAGACGGCGATACCCGAAGGTTTTCTCTGCCGATGCAGCCCGACTCGAAAAATGCAGGGCGACCAATGCCAGACCTATGGATGCCGCGTCGGTCAGCATGTGTCCGGCGTCCGCGAGAAGCGCCAGACTGCCTGATAAAATACCCCCGACGACCTCTACGAACATATAGCCGACAATCAGTATAAGCGCGCCCTTCAGACTGCGCTTGCTCGCCCCACGCAGATCGTGTCCGTGTCCGCCCAAGCCATGGCTGTGGCTATGACTATGGCTGTGGTCGTGACTATGACTGTGATCGTGGCTATGGTCGTGGCCGGATGTAACGGACAGCAACATTTCAACACCGGAGAGAATGCATCTGGGCACAAAAGGATTTGCGGTAACAATATAGGATACTCTCAAGGCTACGGCGAGTGCAACATCCGACGACAAACGACCGTACAAATGGCGCCCCTGTAAGCTGTCTATGCCACCTGTACCAGGAGGGAAAAACCTCGATCCGAGCGGCACGATATTTCATCAGCATTAGATAGAGGCTGTCGCCATGTTCCAGCTCGCCGGATCGCTCGTAGCCCCGATCACGGGCGCCTTGCTGTACGGGTGGCTGCATGATCGGTCTGGCGCCACGCGCCTCTTTGACGGCTCTATGTACATCGCCATCCCGGCGCTGGTTATCTGGCAGGCGGTTCCGCATGCCTGGGCCGAGCATGGCGTACTGGTCCTTGCGGTGCTTGGCCTGGGCATAGGCCTGCCCACCCTCATCGAACGCCTTTCGACCTCGCTTGCATCACAGACGGACAATGTAGCGTTGCTGATCGGCCTGTCCGGTTTGGTGCTGCATGCGTTTCTGGAGGGAGCCGCGCTGGTGCCCCGGGGAACCGGTATCGCACCCGCTGTCATTCTTCACCGGTTGCTGGTGGGCCTTACCATCTGGTGGCTATTGCGCCCCCGGCACGGCTTCGGGTGGGCTTCACTCGGGATCGCAGTAATTCTTGCCGCTACCGTAGCAGGGTACGCGGCAGGAACCCAATTCTTCGGACATGGCGGCGGCGTGGAGCTTTACCAGGCATTCGTTGGCGGATCACTGCTGCATGTCGTGTTCCACAAGGGCCGCCACGACCATCAGCACAAGGACCATTAAGCATATCTGCGTATACGCCTCGCCTTCAACGAAGAGGTCCCGGCGCCCTACCTTTCCTCCACAGAAATCTCAAAATCCTCCATCACCGGATTTGCAAGGAGTTGTTCGCAGGCCGCCCTGGCCATGCGCTCGGCGTCTTCCTTCGTACGTTCGTCGATCCACATCTCCACGAATTTTCCGATCCGGACCCGTTCTACCCGCTCGAAGCCAAGGTTTTCCAGGGCGTGATGGGTCGTTTTCCCCTGAGGATCGAGAATGGAGGATCGCAAAGTGACGCGGACGCTGGCTTTATACATGGAATCGCGAGACGATACGGTGACGATACAGTACCTGGATGTAAACAAGATACGCCATGTACTGCTGTTACGTGCTTCCCTGCTCCTTCTCTGCAGAGATTCCATGAAAGAGCGAGTACACGGCGCGAAAAACGTTAATCAGCACATAACTCGTCAGCACCACAAGCAATCCGATCTGCTGCAGGAAAATAATCAGCAGGAAGCCGGTTCCGTACAACGCGGTCTTGCGAGGATGGCCGAGAATGTACGCGCGGGTTGGTCTTGGCAGCGCGTCGAACTTCACCGTGGAAATCATCAGTATCGACAAGCCGATCGACAAAGGAATGAAAACCGACAAGCCCCCCGGACTGAACCGGTGAAACCAACCCGCCTCGTCAAAATTGAGAATGAATGCCACAATAACCGCAGCCATCGCGGGGGTGGGCAATCCCATGAAATAATCCCGCTTCACGCCATCGAACCGCACATTGAACCGGGCAAGACGTAGGGCCCCGCATATCGTCGGGAGAGACGAAACAATCAGACCAACCGCCCCATATTCCTGCAACCCGAATACATAAATCAGCACGGATGGGGCCACGCCGAACGACACAATATCGGAGAGTGAATCCAGTTCGACGCCGAAAAGGCTCGTACTGTCCGTAAGGCGCGCCATCATACCGTCCAGCGCATCGAATAATCCTGCCAACACGATAAGCCAACAGGCATATTCAAAACGTCCCTCGATCGTTTGCACGACGGCAAGGTACCCCGAGAGAAGGTTCATCAGGGTAAAAAATGAGGGCACCGCGGTACGGGACCCTACCTTCCGTCTTTCATCGGAATCACTGTTCGTCATGGATCACACCTCGGGGTAGGAAATTGTCCAAGAATCGTTTCCCCCGCACGCACGCGATCTCCCACGGATACCCTCAATGTCACATCCTGCGGCACGAATACATCCATCCGTGACCCGAATTTTATAATTCCAAAACGCTGTCCCGCTCCGACCTGATCTTCGCTTTTTACATGATATACGATGCGGCGCGCCACGGAACCGGCAATCTGTCTGAAAAGCACTCGCGCCCCGGATGGATGCCGCACCCCGATCTCCGAACGCTCATTTTTTTCGCTCGCCTTGGGACGCCACGCGACCAGATATTTGCCGGGTATATATTTCACATGCTCAACAATCCCATCCACCGGGATGCGATTTACATGCACATCGAACAGGGAAAGGAAAATAGATACTTTTTGAGCCATTTCCCCCAGGTACAGAGGCTCGGAAACTGCATTTTCCACGACCACAACCCTGCCGTCCGCCGGCGCCAGCACCAGTTGATCGGAAACAGGGGGAGGTATGCGGGCAGGGTCGCGAAAAAAGAACAGCACCCCCGCAGTGACGGACACCGCAACAACCAGACACAGTATACCCCACCACGCGGACACAAGCAGAACGATGCCGGAAAGCGCCGCGGCAAACACGAGCACGATACCTATGATAACGTATCCCTCACGTGCAACCACTCAAGGCCCCCTATCGACTCAAATACAGATTCCGCATTTCGTACGGGCGCTGGAAGTGCTCGTCGCTCAGCGCATCCACGAAGGCAATCGCTTCGCCCGTAGATTTCATCTCAGGGCCCAATTCCTTCGGCACCTCGGGGAATTTGTCCCACGAAAACACGGGTTCCTTGATCGCATATCCCTCAAGATTCGAAGTGAGCCGCCCCTCCTTGCGGAAATCGGCAAGTTTCTGGCCCAGCATCACTTTCGTGGCGATATCCGACACAGGGATCCCTGTCGCCTTGGCGACAAACGGCACGGTCCGCGACGCTCTCGGATTCGCCTCAATACAATAAACGATCCCGTCCTTGATCGCAAACTGCACATTCATGACCCCGATAATATCCAGCCGGTCGGCAATGTCGCGCACATACGTACGCACGGTCTGCAATATCTCCTCTGAGAGGGAAAACGGAGGCAGCACCGCCGTCGAATCTCCACTATGCACCCCCGCCGGTTCGATATGCTGCATGATACCTGCGATCCAGGTCTCATCGCCATCCCGCACCGCATCTACATCCATTTCGATGGCATTCTCCAGGAACAGGTCAAGCAGTACATGATTGTCCGGAAACAGCGTCCAGATTTTTTTCGTGTAGTGCTGTACCTCTTCCTTGTTGATTGCGATGCGCATTCCCTGGCCGCCGAGTACATAACTCGGACGAATCAGAATAGGATAGCCGATATGCTCGGCGGTGGCGACGGCCTCCTGTACGGTCACCGCCATGCCATAGGGCGGGAACGGTATCTCCAGCTCCTTGAGCACCTCCGAAAACTTACCCCGGCTCTCCGCCAGATCCATCATTTCGTACGATGTGCCAAAAATCCGAATGCCGTGTCGGTGTAACCTCTCCGCAATCTTCAGAGCCGTCTGTCCACCCAACTGCACGATGACCCCTTCCGGCTGCTCGTGCTCGATGATGTCCAGAACCCGTTCCCAATACACCGGCTCGAAATACAACTTGTCCGCAATGTCGAAATCCGTCGAGACCGTTTCGGGGTTGCAGTTGATCATAATGGCCTCGTATCCGCTGTCCCGCGCAGCGTTTACGCCATGCACGCAGGAGTAATCGAACTCGATGCCTTGGCCGATTCGGTTCGGCCCGCTTCCCAAAATGATGACTTTCTTGCGGTCGGACACCTTGCTTTCCGTACCCTGTTCGTACGAAGAATAGAAATAGGGCGTCTCTGCGGGAAATTCTCCCGCGCAGGTATCCACCACCTGAAACGACGGGATCACACCGAGCGACTTTCTGTGCTCCCGAACCTGCATCTCGCTCGCCTCCCCATTCAGCAGGTATGCAATCTGGATGTCGGAAAAGCCATACTGCTTCACCCGATTCATGAACTCGGCGTCTATCTCCTGCAAGGTCCGCTCCGCGATCGCCTCCTCCAATCGCACAATGTCTCGAATCTGGTGCAGAAACCACGGGTCGACCTTCGAAACATCCGCAATTTCATCTACGGACGCCCCCAGTTTAAAGGCATTCCGAATCTGGAGCGTCCGGTCCCAGAGGGGTTTGGCCAGACGCTCGCGCACCTCCGAAGGAGAAGCATCCTCGCGGTCGCCGCCAAGGCCATTGTAACCAATCTCCAGACCCTGCCAGGCTTTTTGCAGGCTCTCAGGAAACGTCCGGCCGATGGCCATCACTTCACCCACTGCCTTCATCTGGGTAGTGAGTTCTTCATCCACGCCCTCGAACTTGTCAAAATTGAAGCGCGGAATCTTGGTCACCACATAATCTATGGCCGGCTCGAAACAGGCGCTTGTAGTACCGGTAACCTCGTTCGGCAACTCATCCAGGGTATATCCTATAGCCAACCGGGCCGCCACCTTCGCGATAGGGTACCCCGTTGCTTTCGAAGCGAGCGCGGACGAGCGCGATACGCGCGGATTGATCTCTATGACAATCATGCGGCGACCGGCCGGGTCGAATGCAAACTGGATATTACACCCTCCTGCAAAGGTGCCGATGGAGCGCATGGCGCGAATCGCCGCATCCCGCATCCACTGGTACTGCTTGTCGGTGAGCGTCTGCGCCGGCGCCACGGTTACGGAATCTCCGGTATGCACGCCCATCGGATCCACATTCTCGATGGGGCACACGATAATGACGTTGTCGTTGGCGTCCCGAAGAAGCTCCAGCTCGTATTCCTTCCAGCCGAACAGACATTCCTCGATCAGCACCTCGTGAACCGGGGACATCTCCAGCCCCCGCATCACCTTGCGATCGAATTCGTCGTGTGTCCATACAATCCCGCCTCCGGACCCGCCCAGCGTATACGACGGTCGGATCACTACGGGAAGTTCTCCGATCTCCTGGGCGATCTCTTTCGCCTCAAGCAGGCTTTTCGCCACACGGCTGCGCGCCTGATCGATCCCTATGCGCTCCATCAGGTCGCGAAACGCCTGCCGATCTTCCGTGATGCGTATGGCGTCGATATCCACGCCGATAACGTCTATACCGTGCGCTTCCCAGAACCCCTCATCCTGAAGCGTACCGGCAAGATTCAGCGCGGTCTGCCCACCCATGGTCGGCAGCACCGCATCCGGCTTCTCAGCTTCAACAATTTCCCGGATCGAAGCCGGGATCAGATCCTTCAGGTAAATTTTGTCCGCAGTGAGCTTATCGGTCATAATGGTGGCCGGATTGGAATTGATCAGCACCACCTCATATCCCTCCTTGCGGAGCGCCCGTGCAGCCTGGGTACCTGAATAGTCGAACTCACATGCCTGACCGATCACGATAGGTCCGCTCCCGATCAGCAGAATCCGGTGAATGTCCTCACGTTTGGGCATAGATTCCCAACAAAATGATTTTTCTTGTCATTGTGTGCACTTTGCTCATGCCGTCGCCTTCTCCGTGGTCCGTACCGACACAGACCGGCGCATTTCCACTTCCTTCAAAAACAGATCGAACAAATAATGACTGTCGTGCGGTCCGGGGGACGCCTCGGGGTGATATTGCACCGAAAACGCCGCATGTTTTTTAAAACGCAGCCCCTCCACCGTCCGGTCGTTCAAGTTCCGGTGCGTAATGTCGGCGACCTTCGCAGGAATGGAATCTTCCAGCACGGCAAACCCGTGATTTTGCGTCGTAACCTCCACATGACCGGTGTCGAGATTCTTTACCGGCTGATTGGCGCCCCGGTGTCCAACGAACATCTTGTAGACCTCGCACCCGGAAGCAAGCGCCATAAGTTGATGGCCCAAACATATCCCGAAGAGAGGGATGTCCGTGCGGAACGCTTTGCGGACCGTGGCGATCGCATCGGGCATAGCGCGCGGGTCCCCCGGGCCGTTCGAAAAAAAGAGGCCGTCCGGCTCCCAGGCAAGCGCCTGTTTGAACGGTGTGGAAGCGGGAAAGAGACGGACTGCGCAGCCATGCGTCTCGAACGACCGAAGAATATTGCGCTTCACCCCATAGTCGAATACCGCAATACGCGGACCGTCTCCTCCACACCAATCGACTGCAGCCTCCACGGTGACCCGCGAAGCCAGTTCAAGACCATCCATGGAAGGCCAGTTTCGCGCTTTCTCAATCAGCCCCTCATCGTCAAGGTCTACCGAGGAAACCACGGCATTCATAACCCCCTGTGCCCGGATATGACGAACGAGACGGCGCGTATCCACGCCGCTGATGCCCACCAGTCGATGCCGCTTCATAAAACGATCCAGCGACTCGTCGGCCTGCAGATTGGAATACTGCTCGGCGAATTGGCGCACTACGAACCCTGCAACCATCGGCGCATCCGCCTCCATGTCGATATCCATGGCTCCGTAGTTCCCGATGTGCGGGTAGGTCATCATCATGATCTGCCCATGATAGGACGGATCCGTCATGATTTCCTGATACCCTGTCATGCTCGTATTGAAGCAGAGCTCGCCGCCCGTTTCGCCCTGGTGGCCAATGGCGTATCCGTTCACGACAATCCCGTCCGCCAAAGCCAACTTGCACGAAGAGCCATTCGTCGGCGCTTGTTTCATAATCAGGTTAAGAACGATCAAAAATGCATCTTTTTAAATTAGGCATCTTTACGTCCGGTCTCAACACCTTCACGGGCATTTTGAAGACAAAGATGTATTATCGCATTATCCGGGGTACAGAGCCCTGCAGCGGCCTCTGCTGTGAACCCTTGCATACAAGGCGGGTTGAAACGGAAACTCTGTGCCGGCAGCCCATCGATGCCGCGTTCCGACCCGCACCATATCGCGAACCACCGCACCCGTTTTCTGGCGTGCCTTGCAACGACACTTGTCGTGCTCACCATCGCTGTTCGCTTCTGGCCCGTGCAGGTGACTTCGCCCGACGAGCGCCCGGTTTACCGTGCAGGCGAAACAGAACGCATCCACATCGAGGACATCCAGCCCACGAAACACGCCGCATCCGCACCCGCCCCGCCCGCACCGCTGGTGCCGATTCTGGTTCCGGACGATGAGTATCTCGCAGAAGACGAGCTGGATCTTGCCGACGGTTTACTCCCTCTCGACGCATCCGAAGCGCCCGCAACCGATGCCGGAGAACAGGTTCGGCCTTCCGCCGGCGTCACGGCAGGACCACGCACCGTACGGTTTGTATATCCCGAGAATACGCAGGAAGCCAAGCGAAGGCGAGTACGCGCAAAACTGGTGGTGCAGGTGCTCGTGAATGTCAGAGGCCAGGTCGAGGAGGCCACGGTCACCGAACGATTTCTGCTCGACGAAAACGGACTGGTCAAAGAACCGGTCGACCTCCTTGGGCACGGCCTTGAAGAAGCCGCTCTTTCCGCGGCAGCCCAGTGGATGTTCCGACCGGCTCGCAAGGACGGCAAAGCGATCGCAAGCCGCACCACACTAACGTTTACGTTCGGCGTCGACAGTTAGGGCCTGTTCAGAGTATCCTTACATATCCACGTAATTGGCGTCTTCAACATTTTCGTTCGTGCGGGAGGTTTCTTCCGGCCGGGGGCCGGACCATCCTCCTTTCTCTTGTTGCTGTGAGGCCGCGATGCGCACAATCGCTCGCAACAACGCCCTTAAGATCCTGAAGATCATGTACACCAGTACACAAAAGGCGAGGATTTTAAGGAGCATGGTCAAGACGTTACGTTTGGAACCTCGAACGGCAAACGGACAAGTTGCCCTTTATCCGGACAATTCGCAAGCAACTCCCCGACACTGGCATTGAATGGCGCAGGCACATACAGATCAGGAGCCACATCGTACAGGGGACGCAGTACGAATCGCCGGACAGCAAGCCTGGGATGAGGCACGGAAAGACCGTTCCCGGACAAGTGCAGCTTGTCGAATACGAGCAGGTCTATATCGAGCGTCCGGGGCGCCCATGCGGATGACCTGGGTGAAGGATCAGCCATGCCGGAAGTACCCTCGATCATTTCCGGGCGGCGCCGGCCTCTTGCCCGCTCAATCCGAAGCGCAAGCGCAAGCAATGTCCGGGCGTCCAGGCGGGTCCGAACCGCCGCCACGAGATTCAGATAGGGCGACTGCCGCGCACTGCCGGGCAATACATGCGCCTCGGATTCGTAGACCGGAGACACGTCCGCCACCTGGACGTCTTCCGCACTGTGCAACCGCTCTACTGCAAAGCGGATATGATCGAACCGTTCACCGAGATTCGAGCCAAGAGCAAGAAACGCCCGATGTTCCTTCCGCGCCAACGATTCAGAAATTCGTGTCAGGCTCGTCGAAACTCATCTCCTGCATCCAGATATTCCTGTAGCGGACATCGTGTCCTTCCGCCTGGAGTTTTACACCTCCCGGTCCATCGGTGATGCCGTTGCCGCCATCATTACCCCCATCCAGCGCGGAGCAAGGACCGCCCCACACCTTGTTGATGGGCACATTCTCGTGCACCTTCTCCCCATTGAAATACATGGTGACCATCGCTTTCTCGCTACGATCGCCGTTCTCGTCGAAGCGGGCGCCGCGAAACTGGATGTCGTATGCATTCCATTTCTGCAGGCCGTTGAACAACTCGTACGGAGCTTCCTTCTCGTTGATCACAGAAGCCATGCCATGCAACCCGTCCTCTCCCTCAACAACCTGAATCTCATACCGGTTGTCAAGATAAACCCCGCTGTTGCCCCGACTACGCGGAATCAGAAACTCAACATGCAGCCGGAAATCACGGGGTTTCTTCTTCGTCACGATGTCCGCCTGGCCATAGGTGCTTGAATAAGGCTCCTTGCTGGACATGGCCGTGCCCTCGCCTCCGTCAAAATGATTCGGGACGACATTCCATTTGATGGGCATCGACGAGGCAAAACAAGGTCCTTCCCAATATTCCCAGTTTTCGTCAAGCGATGCACGCGTCCCGTCGAAAAGCACATCGGCGCCTTCCGGGGCTTCCGCACCCACGCCGACTTGCGCCGAGGCGCTTGCAGCTGTGCCGAATGCAAAAACAATAGCAGCGAGCATCGGCAGCAAAAAGTTTGAACGACTCATGTTCGGATACCGTTGATGAAGTAAGAGTGGGGGTAAACACAGACACACTGCACCTTTGCGCAGCGATGAAACGCGCAAATCCTCCTAAGGATACGGCAAAAATTCATGAGATACCGGAGCGCAATAAATTTATGCCGTGCAATCCGGAAACCATTCGCTTGCGGAGGGGGAGGGATTCGAACCCCCGGCGCCCCAAAGGGCGCAACGGTTTTCGAGACCGCCCCGTTCGACCACTCCGGCACCCCTCCGTTACCCGATAGCCGGAAGATGATCCGGCAACTCTGATTTCAGGCGGAGCAATCAACAAGTGATGGGGGCATCTGTTCCTTGCAGGGGCGCGTTGGAAATGGAATACGGTTCACCGGGACGCTCGCCCCATCTCTTTTAACTCACTGCGATTCCCAAGGCCTGTTAACACTATGCAACGATGCTCTGTTCCGTCAGACACGGCGTCAATCAAGGCGCGAGGAGTGAAGTTTGGTGGTTCCAAATGAGCGACGAGCAACAAAGAGTGACGCCGTG
>JANQSQ010000310.1 GCA_028283985.1 Rhodothermales bacterium
TTTCGGGGTGTGGCGCAGCCCGGTAGCGCGCTTCGTTCGGGACGAAGAGGTCGTGGGTTCAAATCCCGCCACCCCGACCATTCAGGGCCTGTTAGCACTATGCAGCGGCGCCCTGAGCTGCGCCAGGATCAGCTACCCGATCCGCTTGCGGCCAACGAGGACCGTGCTCGGGGTTTTGCGCCAGACGCACTCGGCCTCGAACCCCGCCTCACGCATCGCCCGGAGCTCCCTGTCGAGGGGAAAGTAGGTATCCTCGTCCGACCACTCGTCAAAGTGCCGATAGGCCTGCGCCTCATCGATGCCGCAGGCCGCCAGATGCGCCGCCCAGGCGGCGTAGTCCGCTGCGCGGTCGGGGTCCGCTCCCGGCATGGTCACGTCGGCATTGACGAAAACGCCCCCTGCACGAAGCGCCTGCGCGATGCGGCCGTATAACGCAGTCTTGGCGCCCATGTCGGCCACGTGATGCAAGGAAAGGGAGGCGGCGACCGCATCGCAGCCCGGCAACGGATCGTTGAACGACTGCCTGCGCAAACGGACCCGGTCCCCGAAGCGCCGTAACCTCGACCCGGCGCGACGCAACATTTCGTCGTCCACGTCCACCAACTCTACGACGCCCGTCGGCTGCCTTTCCAGAATCGCCTCCGTCAACGCGCCCGTCCCGGCGCCCAGATCAAGAATCCGTTCCGGTTCGCTCCGGGCGATTTCCTCCGCGGTCCACTCCAGCATCTCCTCGTAGCCGGGAATGAAGCTGCGAATCGACGCATCGTAGGCTTCGATATCGACTTGCAGGTGCTGGCGAACGAAATGGCTCATGAGCGCTGGTATGGCTGGCGACCTTGTTCCGTTCCATGAAACCATTTCCGGGTTTGTCCTTTTACGAACAATAGCAACCCGGATAATGCGCGCCGCCGGTCGTTCCTTTTGGAAATTATAAAGAATGCTCCCTGCGCTGAGAACATACAGGGTTTTTTCCACGCTGCTCGGTCTGAGTTTGCTGTTCGGCGCGGCGTCGCCTCTGGTGCAAACGACCTGCGCCATGGGGCAAAACGACCTGCATGGAGCCCACGACTGCCACCACGAAAACACGCATTCCCATGCGCCTGCCGAGGCTCCGGCTCCTCCCTGCCCGCACGAACGCGAAGGGGAATCGACGCATGAAGGGATGGCGCCCTCTTCTTCGGATACCCGGCCATGCTGCGCATTCGAATCGGCTTCGACCGGCGAGGCCGTAGCGCTTCTTTCCAGGACTCCATCGCGGGATGCAAGCAATTTTTCCCTTGCCCCCCTTCCCTGTACCGGATACGAAACACCGGACAAGGTATCTATATCCCCACGCATCTCCGCCCCGCCGCCTTTCGCCGGGTTTCCCCCCGTCGACAGACAAGCCCTTCTCGCCACGTTCCTGATCTGAGAGACTCGTTGCTTCCCACTACTCCTTGAGGTCCGGGTCGACCGTACCTCTCGTGTCTGCAACAGGAAGTCTCAAGGATACCCTGATCAAGTCCGCAAAGATCAGAGTATCCTTAACAG
>JANQSQ010000324.1 GCA_028283985.1 Rhodothermales bacterium
AGACCGCAGCGCCGGTGTATTTGCGTTAGCGCTTGAAGAAGGAACGCAGAACTCGCCGCTTAGCATGGTATCGTATCTAAAAAGCGTTTTCGCGTCCGATTGTTATGTAAATGATGCCAATGCAGAGCAAATCATGCATCGTACATGGCCTTCGCATGGCGCCCATCCGGCATATTGCGCAGGCAGAACACCTAAAAGCCCGGCACAGGTTACAACATTGTATGCAATAACACAAATTTTTTATTCCACGGGTTCTCCGCATGCCCCGTTTTCACATGCCCAGCCGGATAATCCGTCAGGGCCTGTTACCACTATGCAGGAATGAACAGCGTTTTGACGCCGCGCCGGCGCTCGAACCCTTCGAAAGCTTCTTTCCATTCCGTTACTTCACGGATATCGGTGATGAGCGGCTTCGTGCGCACCTGCCCCGTCTGCAGCAGCTGCAACGCGCGCAGCCAGGCGGCGGGTACGCTCGCGTTGCTGCCGGTCACGACAAGCTCCTTGTAGCATACCTGGTCAAGGTCCCACGCAACCGGTTTGCCGAAAAGGCCGATCTGCACATACCGCCCCCCTCGGCGAACAAGGTCCAGCAACCCTGTCGCAGCAGGCCCCGCGCCCGAACATTCGTACACCACATCGGCCCCCATTCTTTCGGGCGTGACGCCCGCAACGAGTTCCGAAGGATTATCGCGCTGCACGTTTACAATGTAGTCGGCCCCGAACGAACGAGCCATGTCCAGGCGGTGCCCGTCGCTGTCCGTGCCGAGCATGACGACCGTGGCGCCGGCCGCCTTGATCACCTGCAACGTAAGCAGACCGATGGCTCCGGGGCCCGCCACGACCGCCACATCGCCGGGAGACACCGTCGGCGCGCTCGAAACGCCGTGAACCACGCATGCAAGCGGCTCCGTCAGGGCGCCCGCACGGAAATCCACATTGTCCGGCAAGACATGAATGTTGGAAGCCGGCACGACCACGTACCGGGTAAATCCTCCGTTGACCGCAGACCCGATCGACAAACGATCGAGGCACAGGTTGGCGCGTCCCGCGCGGCAATAGCGGCATGCGTCGCATGTAGAAAAATAGGTTTCGGTCGTTACGCGAAGACCCGGCGCAACATGATCCACATCGTCCCCGGCGTCCACGATCTCCCCTGCCACTTCGTGTCCAAGCACGACGGGAGGCCGCGATGGAAATTCGTCCTTATATATATGCAGGTCCGTGCCGCAGACGCCGGCAGCCTGCACGCGAATCTTGACCTGTCCGGGGGCCGGGTCGGGTTCGGGGATATCGCGGAGTTCGATATGCCCCACGCCCGGGGCCACTTTCATTACGGCTTTCATGGCAACCGTTTCGTTCGACGTCCGTTAACGGGGCCTCGCCCCAGGCTCGCTTGCCTTCCCTTTACATACCGCTCGAAAACCGGGTTCCGTCTTGCCCGACCATGACGCCTTTCTGCAACGCATGGTCATTGGAATACTCTGATCAAAACCGCTTCGCTCAGTGCTTCACGTTTGTGCGTGAAGCGCCCTTCGGGAGGCAGAGAGGGGTGCGGACTTAATCGGAGTATCCCACAGGAACCGGAAGCCATTCGCCGGATTTACCCTTTGTGGCGCCGGTTGTACCTTGCGGGCCTGCCGATGTGCGCATGCCTTCCGCATCACGCATATTCATAAGGGACCTTGGGACGCGCATTCGAACAAAACATCGGGCCCGGGATATCCTGCAAACGCGCGGCCAACCGCACGTTTATGTTTTGAGAGAAGGCGCGTTTCAAGGTCCTCGCCCATGCGGATTTAATCAGAGGTTCCATAAAAATATCCTCGCCCTGACGCTATGCCTCCTGCCCCACTTTACCATTATATCGAAGGCGATTGGCGCCTCCGCCGGGAAAGCTCCCTGCTGGACGTAATCAACCCGGCCACCGCCGAGCCGCTGGCGCGGGTTCCGTTCTCCTCGAAGGAAGAGGTAGACCATGCCGTGCAGGCGGCGCGCAAGGCATTCCCTGCATGGCGGGCTACGCCGATCACGGAACGCATACAACACCTTTTCCGGCTCAAGCAACTGCTGGAAGAACACGTCGAAGACCTTGCCCGAACCATCACGAACGAATGCGGCAAGACCGTCCGGGAAAGCCTGGGCGAGCTCCGGCGCGGCATCGAAAACGTGGAGGTGGCCATCGGAACGCCCATACTCATGCAGGGCGTGAACAACGAGGACATTGCGCGCGGCATCGACGAGCACATGATCCGGCATCCGTTGGGCGTAACCACGGCCATTACCCCGTTCAATTTTCCGGGGATGATCCCCTTGTGGTTTCTGCCCTACGCCGTCGCCACCGGCAATTGCTTCATCCTGAAGCCGAGCGAGCGCGTCCCTATGACCAGCGCCCGGCTGTTCGACCTGATCGACCAATGCGGCTTTCCGCCGGGCGTGCTGCAACTTGTCCACGGGGGCAAGGACACAGTGGATGCGCTCCTCGACCATCCGCTGGTGCGCGCCGTGAGTTTCGTAGGATCGACGCCGGTGGCGCGATATATCTACGGCAGGGCGGCCGCTTCGGGGAAACGCGCGCAATGCCAGGGAGGCGCCAAAAATCCGGTGGTGATCATGCCGGATGCGGACATGGACATGACGACGCAGATCATGGCCGACTCCGCTTTCGGGTGCGCCGGACAGCGATGCCTCGCCGCGTCCGTAGCCGTAACGGTAGGAAGCGCAGGCAAGGAATTTACCGAACGAATCGCGGAGGCCGCCGCAGCCCGCCGGGTGGGCTACGGCCTGGACGAGGACGTACAAATGGGGCCCGTGATTTCCGAGCAAAGCAGACAGCGTATCGAAGGACTCATCGAAACGGGTGCGAAA
>JANQSQ010000331.1 GCA_028283985.1 Rhodothermales bacterium
GCAGGGCCGCCTTGCAGAACGATTCCGGATTCCGGAGGACCGGGTATATGTCGTGTCCGAACGGGATATGCGCGCGGTATCCGCAGTAGAAACCAGCCAGGGGGTGCTGGCGGTTGTGGGCATCCGGCGGGCGATGCCGGAGACGCTTGCATCCATGCAGCAGGTGCTGTTGCTCGACGGCGTGAGCGATCCGGGGAATGCGGGGGCCATCATCCGGACAGCGGCCTGGTTCGGCGTGGAGGCCGTGGTAACTGCTCCGGATTCCGTGGATGCGTACCACCCGAAGGCAGTGCGCGCCTCCATGGGCGGGGTATGGGATGTCGAGCATGTCGAAACACCCGATCCGGCCGGGATGCTCGAGGACCTCGCGGCGCGCGGGTTCGCCGTCTACGGCGCGGACCTCGAGGGTATTCCGGTGGATGCCTGGACGCCGGCGCTGCCGTCCGTTCTGGTGCTCGGCAGCGAGGCGCACGGAATTTCTCCGGAGGTTCGGGAGCGGATCGTCGAGCGGGTGCTTATTCCCGGTCGGATGCACAGGAATGAAAAACCGGGTCCGCAAGGCGTCGAGTCGCTGAATGCGGCGGTTGCTGCGGGCATCCTGCTGCAAGCCTGGGCGCGAACCGCGTAAATTCTGTGCCCGCCAAATACTTTTTGATTTTACAATGTTTTTTAAATTTTGCCCCGTTTTTTGTTTTTTGCACAAATTATTTATATAAGTAAGAATTATTTCTATTTGTAAAGAATACGATCTGTCGAACAAAGCGGCGATGCGTACGTCGTCGCTATACCCGGCAAGCGCCTTGTACGCTGCCGGGGCAAGGCCGTTACGAAGCCGTTTCGGAGGGGTGTTCCATATCGAACCGGGGGTTCGGCGTTCGCATGTCAGGCCGCCGTTTCGTTATATTGGAAGGCTGAAATAATTCACCAACCATACGAATGACATGAAAATCGGCATACTGACCGGGGGTGGGGACGTACCTGGGCTGAACCCCTGCATCAAGGCGGTCGCCATGCGGGGGATGGAGCAAGGAAACGAAATCATCGGCATTCGCCGAGGATGGGGTGGTTTGCTCTGGATGGACCGGGACGACCGGGCCAGCATCGACAAGTACACGGTCGAACTGGATTTTCAGACCGTGCGGAAAATCGACCGGACCGGCGGCACGGTGCTGCACACGAGCCGCGTCAACCCGGGCCGGGTGTCGCCGGACGATGTGCCCGATTTTCTGAAGGGCACGGTCGATATGACGGAAGAAGGCCCCTTCGATTTTACTCCCCATGCTCTCGCGAATCTGAAGCACCTGGGCATCGACATGCTCATTCCCATCGGGGGAGACGATACCCTGAGTTACGGGGAGCGCCTGCACCGCGAAGGCTTTCCGGTCGTGGCCATTCCCAAGACGATGGACAACGATGTATACGGCACGGATTACTGCATCGGGTTCGGGACGGCCATCACCCGGAGCATCAAATTCATTCACCAGCTCCGCACCAGTACGGGTTCCCACGAGCGCATCGCCGTGATCGAACTCTTCGGAAGAAATTCCGGGCAGACCAGCCTCATCAGTTCGTATCTCGCCGGGGTGGACCGGACGCTCATTTCAGAGGTGCCGTTCGACCCGGAAAAACTGGCGGGCCTGGTCATGCAGGACAAGCGCATGAATCCCAGCAACTACGCTATGGTGACGATCAGCGAGGGCGCCTATATGATCGGTGGCGAGGTAATGGAAAGCGGAGAGGAGGACCCGTACGGGCATCGCAAATTGGGCGGCATCGGGGAAGCCACGGGGAAGATACTCAGCCAGCTCACCGGCGAAAAGATCGTACTGCAGTCCGTTGCGTACCTGATGCGCTCCGGCCCGCCGGATGCGCTCGACCTGATGGTGGGCGTCAACTACGCGAACATGGCGATGGACCTGCTCGGGGAAGGGGCCAGCGGCAGGATGGTGGCCTTGCGCGGCGGCGTATACACGCACATCCCCATGGACGAGGTAACGACGGGCGTGAAGCGCGTGGATGTGGACGAACTCTATGACGTGGATGCGTACCGGCCAAAGGTGCATCATGTGCTGAACAAGCCCATGTTCCTGTACTGATTAATTCATGGAGCCGGTCGTACAGATCTCGCTGGACGTCACGTCGATTCCGGAAGCGGTCGGGATGGCGGAGATGGCCGTACGGGCCGGCGTCGACTGGATCGAAGCAGGCACCCCGCTGGTCATTGCCGAAGGGATGCACGGCGTGCGCGCTTTGCGGGAACGGTTTCCGGACAAGCCCCTCGTGGTGGACCTGAAAACCATGGACGGGGGCGGGCTCGAAGTGGAGATCATGGCCCGCGCCGGGGCGACCCATGTGGTGGTCATGGGGCAGGCCGAGCCGGAAACGGTGGAGTTGGCGGTGCGGGCCGGCAGGGAACTGGGCGTGGAAGTGATGGGAGATAACCTCGGAATGCCGGATCCGGTGGCCGGCGCCCGGTTGCTTGAGGAGATGGGCTGCGACTACGTCATTCATCATATTGGCTATGACTACCGGACGCTGCGGCAGGAACGGGGGCAGCCTTTCGAAACGCCCCTTCACCGGTTGCGCGAAGTAGTAGCCGCCGTGGATATCCCGGTGCAGGCCGTGGGCGGACTGGATATCGAACAGGCCGTGCAGGCGCCGGCCTGGGGTGCGCCCATCGTGGTCATAGGCGCTCCGCTCGCCGTGGATGCGCATGCATTCCGGGCCGCGTCCGGGGATGTGGAAGGCATTCTCCGGGAGATATGCGCGCGGGTACATGCCTTCGGGAAAGAAACGACCGGCTCATGAAGCATATTCTTCGCACGATGCAGGCCGTGGTGAATCATGCGGCGGCGCCGAAGAGCGTCGAGCTCCGCGAAATCCCCGTGCCGGAGATCGGTCC
>JANQSQ010000383.1 GCA_028283985.1 Rhodothermales bacterium
AAGAAAGAGATCGAGCGGACGGGCATTCCCTCGCTCAAGGTTGGTTTCAACAAGGTTTTTGGATACTACCTCGAGGTGACCAACACACACAAGGACAAGGTGCCGGACGACTATATCCGCAAGCAGACCCTGGTTAATGCGGAACGCTATATCGTACCGGAATTGAAGGAATACGAGGAAAAAATCCTGACCGCCGAAGAACGGATCGATACGATCGAGGCGAACCTTTTTACCGAATTGCGGGCGGCTGTCGCCGAATATACAGAAGCCCTGCAACGCAATGCCGCATTGCTGAGCATGGTGGATTGCTATCTGGCGCTGGCCGATGCGGCCGTGCGTTTCGGCTATGTCCGGCCCGAAGTGCACGAGAGGCGGACGCTTGAAATCGAAGGGGGGCGGCATCCGGTTGTGGAGCAGGCACTGCCTGCCGGGGAGCCTTTTATTCCGAATTCCATCTACCTGGATCCGGACGATGCCCAGATTATTCTTATTACCGGCCCGAACATGGCCGGAAAAAGCGTTGTGCTGCGGCAAACGGGTCTGATTGTGCTCCTTGCCCAGGTCGGCTCGTTCGTTCCGGCGGAATCTGCTCGTATCGGCATTGTGGATCGGATATTCACGAGGGTAGGGGCTTCCGACAACCTTGCCGAGGGGGAAAGTACATTTCTGGTCGAGATGAACGAGACTGCAAACATTCTGAATAATGCCACGCCGCGCTCGCTCATTTTACTGGACGAGGTGGGGCGCGGCACCAGCACATTCGACGGTTTGTCCATCGCATGGGCGCTGGTGGAGTATCTGCATGAGCGGGAAGACGTGGCCGCCCGTACCTTGTTCGCCACACACTATCACGAACTGAACGAACTGGCGAATCGATATGATCGCGTGCGCGCCGCATGTATACGGGCGGAAGAGCATGAAGGCCGCGTGATTTTCTTGCGCAAGCTGGCTCCGGAGGGCGCTGATCATTCGTTCGGCATCGAAGTAGCGCGCATGGCCGGGCTTCCCGAACCGGTCATTGCCCGGGCGCGCGAGATCCTCCAGCGATTGGAAAGCCGGCATACGAGCGTGGATACGATGCAGGAAGGAGATATCCGCGCGTTCAAACCTTCTCCAAAGGATATGCCGATGGTTTCTACCGAGCAGTTTCAGATGTCTCTTTTTGACCGCAAGACGGATCCTGTAGGAGAAGCGCTCAAGGAGTGTTTGGGAGCGCTGGATACGGACCGGATGACGCCGCTGGAGGCCTTGCAGCAACTCGATGCGCTGCGGCGGTTGCTGGATGGAACGGACAGGAAAAAGCAATAAGGTAAAGGTAGGGCGCCTGCTGTCCGCTCCTTCACAGAAGAGTTTTTGCCACAGGAAAAAACGCTCTCATGCGCATACTGGTTGTCGGCGGCGGTGGCCGCGAGCATGCTATCGTTCACAGCCTGTCTCGATCGGGAGGGGTTCATACCATATTTGCAGCTCCGGGAAATGCGGGCATCCGTGAGTTTGCCTCGATCGTACCCGTTCGTGCGGACGACATCGAAAATCTTGTTCGTTTTGCGCGCACCGAGCAGATCGATCTGACGGTTGTGGGGCCCGAACAGCCGCTGGTGCTGGGCATTGTGGATCGTTTTGAGCAGGAGGGGCTGGCGATTATGGGGCCGAGTGCGGCCGCCGCTCGCCTCGAGGGGTCGAAAGCATTTTCCAAGGCGTTTATGCAACGATATGGTATTCCCACGGCGCGGCACCGGACATTCGGGGCAGGGGATTACGATGAGGCGGCGGCCCATGTCAGGGCATGCGGTGCTCCGATTGTGGTAAAAGCAAGCGGTCTGGCAGCCGGCAAGGGGGCTGTTGTATGCGCTACCGTGGAGGAGGCGATCGAAACGCTTTCGTTTATGTTGCGCGAGCAGGCGTTCGGTGCGGCGGGGGAAGAAGTCGTGATCGAGGAATATATGACCGGGGAGGAAGCAAGCGTGTTCGCCTTATCGGACGGGCAGGAATATGTGTTGTTGGCGCCGGCGCAGGATCACAAACGAATCGGCGAGGGGGATGTGGGGCCGAATACCGGCGGAATGGGGGCCTATGCGCCGGTCCCCATCGTAACGGACGCCCTCCTGCGCGTCGTACGCGACCGGGTCGTTGAACCGACCTTGCACGGTATGGCGGTAGAAGGACATCCGTACCGGGGCGTATTGTACTGCGGGCTGATGATTACGGAAGAAGGGCCCAAAGTGGTCGAGTACAATTGCCGCTTCGGGGATCCCGAGGCGCAGGTGGTTCTCCCTCTTCTCGCCGACGATGCCCTGGATCTGTTTGAGGCGACGGCTCGTGGGGCGCTCAGTGGTTCGGCGCTCTCCATGCGGGGCGGTGCGGCGGCGTGCGTCGTGCTGGCATCCGGCGGGTATCCGGGATACTAC
Source organism: Rhodothermales bacterium (assembly GCA_028283985.1). Classification (GTDB taxonomy): domain Bacteria; phylum Bacteroidota; class Rhodothermia; order Rhodothermales; family VXPQ01; genus VXPQ01. Next base: position 2,409 of record JANQSQ010000383.1, read on the forward strand.
GAAAAGGGGTTTCCAATCAAGGGATTGGAACAGGCAGCAGCACACCGTGACGTGATGGTGTTTCATGCAGGCACTGCAACGGACGGGCAGGAGGATAGCGGTCGAAGCGGGATCGTGACATCCGGCGGGCGTGTGCTCGGCGTTACCGGGCTTGGCGGGGACCTCCGCGAAGCACTGGATCGTGCCTACGAAGCGGTGGGGCGCATTTCTTTCCAACACATGCAGTTTCGGCGGGACATCGGAAAAAAGGGGCTGCGTCCGTCATGATGCGTCCGGTTGCTATGGCGTTTGGGGTGCTGGGCATGTTTGGCGCGCTTGTTTCGGGCGCCGGTCAGTCCATTGCTCAGCCGGCGGATACGCTCCGGGCAACACCCCTGCCGGGATCGGATTTTGTGGATGCCCGCGCTATCGGCGTGGATCCTTTCGGCGTCGTCTATGTGGCTGATGCAGGCCGTGATGTCGTATATACGATGAACGAACGCGGGGAGCGTCTTGCAGTGCTGGGCGGACCTGGATCGCAGGAAGGAGCATTCGACGATCCCGTGGGCGTCGATCCGACGAATGGACTGGTGCTGTATGTGGCCGACGCCGGTAATCGGCGTATTCAGATATTCTCGCGCTCCGGGGCATATCTCGGCGCAGTCCCGCTGATGCGAACCGGTGAAGACGTTTCGGCTCGCGTAACCTATCGGAGGCAGGATGAAGCCGCCGCCGATTATTCCTCCGGCATTCCCGTAGCCGTAGCCACCTCTTCGGCGAACGAAATTTTTGCGGTGGACATGAACCGGGGGGTGGTCCGCAAATGGGATCAGGATCGCCGTCCCGCAGGAGTAATCGGGGGTATTGGCGCCGGAAGAGGCGTGCTTGTCGAACCGGTGGATATTGCTGTCGGGGCAGACAGGTTGCTCTACGTGGCCGATCGCAGTGCGGAATCCCTGATGGTCTATGACCAGTACGGAACGTTTGTGCGTACGATCGGCGCCGGGCTTGCAGGGCTTCGCGCTGTCGTTGTGGATGGGGTGAGGGTGTATGCGGTGCTTGCGCACAGTCTGGTGGCGTATGACGAGACCGGGCGTTTCGAGCGCCGCCTTGAGATCGATATGGACACTCACATTGTGGATGTCGCTGCGGGAACGGATGGAACCCTGTACGTTCTGGGGGTGCAGCGCATGTATCTCCTTGCGCCTTAAGGAATCTCTGATTAAATCCGCAAAGTTCAGAGGCTGCGAGGCGTGCGCTGGCAAGGAATGACGAAGCAATGCGGCAGGCCCCGCATAATGAGGA
>JANQSQ010000407.1 GCA_028283985.1 Rhodothermales bacterium
GGCCAGGCGCCGCGAGCGCAGTGTGGCCCAGCCACATAAGCGAGCGGCAACGCCGCATGGCGGGAAAACAGGCCCCGGTCCTTGCGAACAAATCTTACAGGTCGACCGGCGCCCCTTCTTCAGGGACCACGACGCGTATGTCCGGGTGAAAAAACCGGATATTCTCGGCCATCCACGTTCTCGCGTTCGTTTCGCCGTGCACGAGTACGACGGTTTTCGGCGCCAATCGTTCGACCAGTTTGATGAGATCGCGCCGGTGGCTGTGTCCGCTGAAGCGGAACCGTCGGACTTCGCAGCGGACGGATTGCGCCGGTTTCATCCGGTCGAGTTGCACCTCGGCGTCGTCCCCCTGCTCCGCCGCGGCCAGAAGTTGGGCCGCCGGAGAATCTTCCTTGGCGAATCCTACCAGAAAGATCGCGTTCTTTTCGTCTTCGATCAGCCGCCGCGCAAGGTCATTGGAGGTGGTGCGTTCGAACATCATGCCGCTGGCCGCCAAATGAATAGCCGGCCCCCGCAATGCATTGTTGAGCAAAGCCGGCTTTCGGGGGAGGCGTACCTGCTCTACGTCGAACACCCTGAATTCTTCGTCGAGACGCGGCGTGTTGAAGCGTGTACGGTCATAGATGTCTGCAAACGCCCGCATGGAGCCGGCCGTATAGACCGGAATATCGAAAGGAATCAACTCCAGTTCCTTGAACCGGTGAAGCAGGGCAAGAATTTCTTGCGCCCGTCCGAAAGCGAACGAAGGAATGAGCACCGTGCCGCCGCGAGCCAGTACATTCGCCAGGGCGTCGGCAAATTTCTTTTCCTCGGACTTGCGGGTGGTCAACTCGGCGCCGGAATCCGCCCCCAGAGTGGATTCGGGAATCAATATGTCTACGGGGGGCTCCGGATAATTTCCCCCCGGGACAATGGATTGAGGATGCTGATTGGTGTCGCTCGTGTAAAACGCCCGCCGGATTTCTCCTTCCGATTCCCAGGAAAAAAGGACCCCGGCTGCTCCCAGCACATGCCCGGCATGGTAAAAGCGCGCCGTGATTTCGCATTGGCCGCGAAGGCCGGTTACGTCGAAATCCGTGTTGAGGTCGTGGGGCGCGTACAGAAAACGGTGTTCTTCCAGTTCTTCCTCCTTGAACAGGGGCGCATGGATCGAATTGCCTTCCTGGAGTTTGCGCCGCTGCAATCGCGCGGAAGCGGGAAGCACAAAATCCGTCAAGTCGCGCGTAGCGCGTGTCATGTGGACGCGCACATGCGGAAAGTGCCGGACCAGCACCGGTAGCGAGCCGATGTGATCATGGTGCGCATGCGTAACCAGCACATGGTCCACATGCCAGTCGGACCGCATGTGGTTCATGTCGAAATCCGGCAACGAGGCCGGTCCTTCCTCGTCGGGGTCGGCTCCTGCGTCGATGAGAATGCCTGTATTCCCGATCAGCGCAAGGTGACAACTGGCCCCGATGGCTTCCGTTTTCCCCAGAGAAACGAATTGCATCCGTGCCCGGCGTTACGGCGTGACGGAGGCGGCTTCGTACTCCCGCCAGTCGGCCAGGAACCGCTCCAGGCCGATGTCTGTCAGCGGGTGATGGAGCAGCTTCTTGATCACGCCGAGCGGCATCGTGGCTACGTCGGCGCCCATGAGGGCTGCTTCGACCACATGCAACGGGTGCCGAATGGATGCAGCCAGCACTTCTGTGGTGAAGCCGTACTGCCTGTATATCCGGACCACCTGGTCGATGAGCTCCATTCCATTTGAGGAAATGTCGTCGAGGCGTCCGATGAAAGGGCTGATGTAATTGGCGCCCGCCTTCGCGGCGATGAGCGCCTGCGTGGGCGAGAAGCAAAGCGTGCAGTTTGTCCGGATGCCTTCTTCCGAACAGGTTTTCAATGCCTTGACGCCGTCGGGAATCAGTGGGATTTTCACCACCACATTTTTGTGGATGGGCGCCAGTTGCCGCGCCTGCTCCATGATCCCGGCGTAATCGACGGCGGTAACTTCCGCAGAGACATCTCCATCCACCAGTTCGCAAATGCGGTAGATGTGCTCGTGAAAATTGACGTTGCCCGCCTTTTTCATGAGCGACGGGTTCGTGGTTACGCCGTCCAGTACCCCCATGGATGCGGCCTCGCGGATTTCCTCCAGATCCGCGGTGTCTACAAAAAATTTCATGACCAAGCGACGGTTTGAGCGGAGAAGATACGGGAAGGGATGTATCCTTTACATGATACGCAACGGGGCGTTGGGATTCGAGCCTTTTCGTGCTTTGTACACGATTTCAAGGATACTCTGATCAGGGCTACTTCGATCAGCGCTTCACGACCCGCTTGACGACCAGCATGGTGAGGTCATCGGACAATTCCTCCACGTTTCCGGTGAATTCGGCAATGTCCTTATGGACCATGTCTACGATGTCCGCCGCGGATTGTGTTTGCACCCGCTTTAGCACAGCCTCGAGGCGGTCTTCATGGTATTCTTCGCCGTCAGCCCCCATCGCTTCTGTCACGCCGTCGGTAAACAGCACGGCGATGTCGCCCGGGTCCAGTTTGACCGTGCCGCGCTCGTAGCCGATCCGGTCGAGCACACCCAGAAGCAGCCCCCCCTTGTCCAGCAGTTCTATGGAGCCGTTTTGGCGTAAGACCATGGGTGGGTTATGTCCGGCGTTCACGTACTCCATTTCCCCGGAATCGAGGTGCAGGATGGCCAGAAAGAACGTAATGAACCGGTCCGTATCGGTATTCTGGCATATGACGCGATTGATATGCCCCACAGCCTGTTCGGTCGTCATTTCCATGGGCAGCACGACATGCAGGCTGGCTTGCAGGTTCGCCATGAGCAGCGCCGCGGGCATGCCTTTTCCCGTCACGTCGGCAATAGCGAGCAGGAGCCGTTCGTCCTGGACCCGAACGACATCGTAGTAGTCGCCTCCTACAAGACGGCTTGGTCTGGCCAGCGCGGCCACCTCGTAGTGCTCTATATCGGGCGTTTGTTGCGGCAGGAGCCGTTCCTGGATGCGCCGCGCGATACGCATCTCTTCCTCAAGCCGCTTTTTCTCGATCTGCTCTTCGACCAGAAAGGAATTTTGCACCGAAACAAGGGTGAGATTCCCCAGAGCGGACAGGAATTCGATGTCTGCAGAGGTATACGGCTGGCCGGTTCGCTTGGGGCCGAGGCATAAGGCGCCGCAAGGCGTCCCCTGGTGTTTCAGGGGCAGCGCCAGCATCAACCCGAGCTCGCGGAGTCCCTGGCATGTATCGTCGGAAGCCGTTTCAGAAACGGCAGGCGTGACGCCGGACGGGGCCGGACCGTTATCCGGAAGCACGAGTTCCTCCAGGGTGCAGAGCTGTTCCGCCAGCGCCGGCGCAATCTGTTCCGGCAAGCCTCCGGAGGTGGTTACGAACAGGCCCGGGTTGTCTTCGTTGGTCCGGTTCCTGCGCACCAGAAACAGATGGCGGGAGACCAGGAGCTGTCCCATCAGGGCGAAGGATAGCAACTTGACGAGACGCTCCCGATCGATGGTTGCATTGAATTCCTGCGACAGATCGAACAGGGTATTCAGTTCCTGAATTCTGGCGTCGAGATCGCGGTTCGCCAATTGCAGTTCTTCCACCATCAGGGAGTTGTGCACCGCCGTGGAGGACATATGCACCAGCGATCGGACAAACTCCAATTCGAACGGGGTGTAGGGTTCGTCTGTCGCTTTTTTTCCGGCGGCCAGGATGCCGATTTCCCGGCTCCCGAAACGTATCGGCGCCGCCAGTACCAGACCGTGTTCCAGCAATTCTTCCGGTACCTGATCTCCCGTCAGCACAGTATCCTCCGGTATTTCGGGCGCCTGGAGGACGGTCCCTTCCTCGAGGGTTTTTACATTTCGTATTGCGGCTACGCGGTATCCGTTTTCGACCGGATCGTGCATCAGCACAGCGCTTCGGGTGGTCAGCAATTTGCTCATGACCGTCAGGAGCAAACTGTTCAGCACGAACTGCAGATCGAGGGATGTGCTCAACAGGCGGCTCGTTTCGTACAGCGCGCGCAGGTCGAACCGTTCGCTTCGCATGGAAGATGTGTCCGAATCGGTACCCATCAGGACGAATGATCGTGCGGCGGTTTTTCGTCGAGGTGCACGACTTCCGCTTTCCGGGCGCTGCCCTCGGCTATTTCCAGCAGCACGCATGTCTTCACCCGGTGCAATCCCTGGCGACCGGCCGCTCCGGGGTTAAGGTACAGCATATTCGGGGGATTGCGCACCCGTTCGATGCGCAGGATGTGGCTGTGTCCGCAAATGAAGATATCCGGGGGGTCGGCGGCGAGCGCTTTGGCGATCCGGGAGTCCCAGCGCCCCGGACTTCCCCCGATATGCGTCATGCAAATGCGTACGCCGTCCACTTCGATTCGCACCACCTCTACGGTGCGGTGACGGACGCCCGGCCCGTCCATATTACCCCAGACGGCCTGTACGGGCGCGATCTCTTCGAGTCGTTCCAGGATGTCTGCTTCGCCGATATCCCCGGCATGCAGGATGCGGTCCACCCCGTTGAAGTATGTTGGAATCGCCGGATGAAAATAGCCGTGCGTGTCCGAGATGATGCCAATCTTCACAGGCGTGTCCGGTTACAATGCATTGACGGCTGATGACGGGGTATCCTATATCTCGAGAACGCCTCCGGGTTCGAGCACCCGCGTGGCGAATCCCGCTTCGTCCATAAGTTGCTCCCATTGGCTCACGTCTACCTCGATGGGCGGAAACGTATTGTAATGCACCGGCACGGTGAGATCGGGACGCAGCAACCCGGCTGCGCGCACCGCATCGCGAATACCCGAGGTAAAGCAATCGCCTATCGGCAGCAGCGCGAGATCCGGCTCGAAATCATCCCCGATCCATTCCATTTCGGCGAAGGCGCAGGTGTCTCCGGCGGCGTACGCCGACTTGCCCTCTATTTCGAACACGAACCCGTTGGGATTGCCCCCGTACCCCCCGTCCGGAAAGGAAGACGAATGGCGGGCATAGGTTTGGTGGACCTTTCCCCAGTCGAAGGTCCAGGCTCCGCCCGTATTCATGGCAAGTACGTGGTCGTGCCCGTGCTCCCTCGAAAAATAACTGGTGATTTCAAAATTGCTGACCACGAGCGCCCCGGATCGTTTGGCGATCTCCGGCGCGTCCCCGAGGTGATCCTCGTGCGCATGCGTAAGAAAGATGACGTCAGGGTTCAGCTCGTCCGGCGATATAACGCCTTCCGCGCGGGGATTACCGGTGATCCAGGGGTCCACGAGGAGCGTGGCGCCGCCTGTTTCGAGTTGGAAAGCGGAATGGCCGAAATAAACGAGTTTCATAGGTTCAAAAAGGTAATGATGAAGGCCGATAACGCCTGATGAAGGTTGGATGTGCAGTGTGTGCGTTTAGCGATCAGACGCGTTTGGCCACGCGGTACAGCCATATAATGAAGCAACCGAACGCAACCAGTCCGAGGGCATTGGCTACCGGTTTGAAACCCTCCGGCGCCAGTTGGAGGACAGATGTATTCTGCGCGGCAGCGAACGGGATGGCCAGCAGGATACCTACGAGAGCCTCGCCCGTGATAAGCCCGGAAGCGAACAACAATCCCCGTCGGCCCGCCCGCTGCACGGCTTCCTCATACGCGGTCTCGCCGCCGATCCGATCCTTGCGCCGGCGCAACGAACGGTTGGCGAAAAAGGCCACCAGTCCTCCGATGAAGATGGGGACGGTCAACTCCAGCGGCAAATAAATGCCGACGGCGACGGCCAGCACCGGCATGCGGAATTCGGCGCCGCGATGCTCCAGGTACTTGTCGATGGCAATGATGACCGCGGCAATGAGCGCGCCGGCTATGATCATGTTCCACGGCAGGTCCTGCCGGAATACGCCGTCCGCGACCGAACTCATGAGCGTGGCTTGCGGAGCCTGAAGCGCCTGCGACGGGTCCATACCCTCTCTCGGGAACACATTACCGAGGCCGTATGCCTGGAACAGCAGGTCCAGAATAGGCGCCAGCACCAGGGCGGCGGCCACGACGCCCACCACCTGCATGATTTGTTGTTTGAACGGGGTGGCGCCTACGAGATACCCCGCTTTCAGGTCCTGCATGTTATCCCCGGCGATCGCCGCCGCGCAGCATACGACCGCGCCAACCAGAATGGCGGTGGCTGCCGCCGTGGTGGCTTGCGTTGCATCGACGGCGAAATTGATTTGCGATCCGAGCACCCATAGAAGCAACAGCGATGTGCTCAGGATCGTAGCGATCGTGACTCCGGAAACCGGATTATTCGACGATCCTACAAGACCGGCCATGTATCCGGCTACGGAAGCGAAAACGAATCCGGCCACGAGGGAGAAGACCAGGCCGAGCGCAAGCGTACTCCCGTACAAACCGGCTGTGATGCCGAGCGCCTCCTGATCCACAATGAACAGGAAACTGAGAAAAATCGGCACGGTCATGGCGAGGGTGCCCCACAGGACGATATGAATCGGCGTGTCCCGGTCGGTCCGCAACACTTCCGAACGGTGCCCCGATCGGGCCTGCCGGACGGCGTCCAGCGAAGACAGAATGCCGTCCTTGATGGGCTTGACGAGCGAGAGCAGCGCCCAGACGCCTCCGATGGCCATGGCGCCGACGCCGAGGTACCGGATGCGTCCGCTCCACACCGCAAGCGCCGCCTCGTATCCCGTGGCTTCCCCCGTAATCGCCGCCAGTTCCTCCGGAGAGGCGAACGCGGTATAGATGGGAATGCCGAACAGCCAGGAAATCAGGCCGCCGCCAAACACCAGTATGGCGATGTTCAACCCGACGATGTACCCTACGCCGAGCAGGGCTAC
>JANQSQ010000417.1 GCA_028283985.1 Rhodothermales bacterium
AGAATTTCGTGGTCCTGTACGACGGCAACCGTTACCGCAGACCCACGGTAGTGGACATCGATAATCCCTCGCGGGACAAGTACGGCTGCACGGAATTCCTGAGTGTCGAGGGAGCGTACGAGGGCTACGACTGCGCGGAGCAGAACGCTACGCATCTTGCCGCCTACATCCAGGACAAACTGGAATTCACCGACTTCATCGTCAATGCAGGGATCCGCGCCGAGCATTTTATCCCTAACGGGCGATACATACCCGACCTGCTCGATCCGCAGAACGAACCCGAAGACGCCAGCCCCAAAACGATGGTGCTGCCCCGCATCGGCGTATCGTTCCCCATTACGGCGCGCGGCGTCATCCATTTTTCCTACGGACATTTTGCGCAGATGCCGAGGCTGCGCAATATGTACATCAACCCGGAATTCGAATTTCCGGTGGGGAGCGTACCGACCTTCGGGAACGCGAATATGCGTCCGGAGCGCACGGTGCAGTATGAAATCGGTCTCCAACAGCAGCTCACCGAAACGCTGGCTTTCGACCTGACAGGCTATTTCAAGGATATCCGCGATTATCTGACGCGGCGTACGATCCGATACAGCACCATCCCGGGCGAAGACGTATACGGCATCTACACGAACCAGAATTACGTGAACGTGAAAGGCGTGACGTTTGCGCTCACGAAACGGCGCTCGCGCAACGGCCTGCTGTCGGCGAATCTCGACTATACCTACCAGATCGCCGAAGGAGACAACGACAACCCGAATGCGGCTTTCTTCAATTTTCTGTCCGGACGGGAAACGGAACTGGAAATCATTCCGACGGACTTCGACCAGCGCCACATCATTTCATCGGTCGTGACCGTTTCGCGGCCCGCCAGTTGGGGCATTTCGTTCATCGGGCGATTCGCCACGGGATATCCGTATACGCCACTGATCATCGACGAGAATATCGACGATTTGCCGCGCAGCGGGCGCAAACCGACGCAATTGAAACTGGATGCCCGGATTTTCAAGACGTTTACCGTAGGACGTCTCGACCTGCGCGCCTTCGCCAAGATTTTTAATGTGCTGGACATACGCAACGAGGTGTTCGTGTTCAACGACACGGGGCGCGCCTCCTATTCGTTGAGCGAGGAACTGAACCGGCACGCCACATGGCGCCCCGGCTACGGCCTGCCCGGCGTGCCCACCCTCGACGACTGGGAAACCCGGCCTCAATATTTCTCGGCCCCGCGCGAAATTCGCGTCGGCGTAACCATCGCCTTCTGAGCACACGAACCGCACTCCCGCACAAGCAAACGCCACCGACATGCCCTTTCGCACGCTCTTCCTTGGCTGCCTGACCGCCTGCTTTCTTCTGCTCCCCGCAGCGCATAGCGCCCGGGCGCAGCAGGTAGAGAGCCGTTCGCGGGACTGGTCGTACCGGGAAGTCGGCCGGTGGCTGGAGCGCTTGTCGGTATCGGGCTCTCCGGCGGCAAACAACGTATGTCCGGATTTTACGAACCGGCGCGACGCCATCATGAACGGCAACAAGATCACGACCCAGATCACCAACTTCGGGTCGATCTCCTCGCCGGGCAATACGATTACCGACATCGTGTGGAACGGGTTGGGCTACGGGTACGAGTTCGGACCGTTCGTGGGCGCCGAGATCGTCGATCCGAACCGGGAAGACCCGCAAAGCGTGCCGAAACGCGACGAGAACGGCCGGATCGTTCTGGATGCGGCGGGCGACACGGTGTATGTGATGCATATCGTGTCCGACGGCCTCGCATCCAATGGAGGCGAGATCTCCCCGGACGGCAGGGAACGCTGGGGCTGGCAACCCATTCCCTGCGCCCAACCGGTGGGCAGTTTCGCAGGGATTCAGGTGGTCAATGCCGAATCGAGACTGATTCCAACGAGCGACGACCGGGACAAGGACCTCGACGGCA
>JANQSQ010000435.1 GCA_028283985.1 Rhodothermales bacterium
GTCGTCCCGGTGCGACCGCATATGATGCGTGTCGATCGTGGTCTGGTACATACCGGTCATGAACGCGGAGCGGCTCGGTGCGCATACCGGCGAGGTCGAGTATACGTTCGTGAAACGCAGCCCTTCGCGCGCCAGGCCGTCCAGGTTCGGCGTAGCCACATTCTCCATCCCGTAGATCCCCAGATCGAGCGCCATATTCTCACCCACGATCCAGAGGATATTCGGGCGGTCCGGCTGCGCGGAGGCGTACCCGTCCCGGTCGATATCTCCCGGCCCTCCTGTTCCGGAAGCAAATGTCCTTCCGGCAGCGAACAGGATGGTTAAAAGCGTTGCTGCCCAAGCAATTTTATAGGGGTATTTAAACAATAATGTCATGGCAAAAAATTTCGGGGGTGGACAGTTTCGGGCCAAACGGTTTCAGGACTGACTTACTTTGGAGAAAGACGGCAGCAGTGTTCAGAAACGGCGCATACCGGAAGCTTTACCGGTGAAAGGCCTGGGACACGAAACCCAGCACTTCCGGAAGCGATTCTCTCCAATACGACCACGAATGGCCTCCATCCCGGATCCGGAATTCGTGGGGAATCTCCCGGCGGCTCATCTCGATGTGAATCAGCGAATTCCCCTCGTAGAGAAAATCGTCGTCCCCGCAGTCGATGTACCAGCGTACGCTCCCGATATCCTCTGCGGGAAGCGTTTTGACCAGTTCGACGGCATTATGCCGGGCTATCCAGGCCATGATCTCCTCGTCGGACAGCGCCGCTGCCTGGGGATCTCTAAAACGATTGAACTCCTCCACAGAGGACGGCCCCACATACGCGCTGAGCGGCACTGCCGAGGAAAACAGATCGGGCCGATGCAAAGCGTACATGAAACTGCCCCCACCGCCCATCGAAAGACCCGCTACGGCGCGGTATTGCTTCTCGGTTCTGATCCGGTACGTCGATTCCACATGCGGCATCAACTCCTCGAAGAAGAAATCTTCGTACTGCCAGTCCCCGTCGGCCGTGTTGAAGTAGCCCAGGCGGCCTGTAAAAGCGTCCGGCATGATAATGACCATAGGGGTCGCCTTCCCCTTTGCAATCGCATGATCGGCGATATGCCGCACCTCGCCGAACTGTATCCAGCCGGTCTGGTCGTCTCCGGCGCCATGCAGGAGATACAGTACGGGATAGCTTCGCTCGGAAACGTGGTAATCCGGCGGCAGGTACACGGCGTACTTCCGCTCGCCGCCGAGGATATCGCTGTGCATGGACAGGTTGTCGTAGACCGTGCCGCGCTCGACCCCCTGGGAAAAAGCAGGCAGGGAAAAGGCCGCCGGCAAAAGCGCGGCAACGCAGCATAACGCTGCGCATGCGCCGTATCGTTTTACAGGAAAAAGCATGGCGAAAGAGGGGTTATCCTTTGAGTGACGCCAGATAGTCGTAACTGGTTTGCAGCATATCCACGGGATCAGGGGCCAGATCCCGCTCGACATAGAAGTGTTCGACGCCTGCGGCTTTCGCCTCGCTGACAATGGCGGCGATGTCCAGTACGCCCGCGCCTACCGAGGCGATGAACGGAAAGAGTTCCATCCATTCCCGGGGATTGTCCCCGTTGCCTTCGAAGCGCACGACTTCGGTCATGTCCTTGATATGCATGAGGCGGTAATGGTCGGGCCAGTTTTGCAGGTACTCGATGGGATCGCCTCCGCCGGCGACGGTCCAGTAGATATCCAATTCAAGAGACACTACGGACGGGTCGATGCGCTCCAGCATGACATTCATCGGAATAGACCCTTCCATCTCCGTCAGTCCGTAGCCGTGGTTGTGGTACAGGAACCGGAATCCGCGTTCGCCGGCGCGCCGTCCGATCTCGTTGAATTCGTCTGCGAGGCGACGATAATCGTCCAGCGTGGTGCGCTCCTCCTCAGGAATTGCCGCAATCCCGGCATAGCCGGCGCCGAGC
>JANQSQ010000448.1 GCA_028283985.1 Rhodothermales bacterium
GCCTGTATGCACATGGCTTTACATAGGAGGAGAAACAATGGGTTCGACGAGACCGAGCTGCGCCATGTCGGAAGTTACCTGCAGACGGGCGCGTCCGCCAACAGGAAGCGAATTTTTCACCGGAAAATGACCATAGACGAGTCCCTCGGCCACAGGAAAGCCTGCATCGGCAAAATATTCGCGAAAAATTTCGCCGGGAGAAGGCGATGCGTCGGTCTTGTCGGTTTCGGGCTGCGTCCGGGTGAATCTTCCGAGAACAAGGCCACCCAGTTGGTCGAAAACGCCCGCAAGGCGTAACTGGGCCAGCATGGCGTCAATGCGGTAGGGAGGTTCATTCACATCTTCAACAAACAGGATAGCGTGTTCGAGCGAGGGCAGATAAGGTGTGCCCAGCAGCCGGACAATCGTGGAGAGGTTTCCGCCAAGAAGGGGGCCTTCTGCGGTTCCCGCACGGAGCGGCTGCAGGATTTCCCCGGAGGGACCGGTCAGGGAATCGCAGGTTTCTCCCCGGGCAATCGCCCAGAACAGCGCTTCCGAGGCGGAGTCGGGATCGGGCCAGTCGACGGCGACCATGGGTCCCGAAATGCCCGGCAAACCCGCATACCGCAACAGGGCAAGATGCAGCGCCGTGACGTCGCTGTATCCAACAAGGAGTTTAGGATGCGTCCCGGCTGCTTCGTAATCGAGGTGTGGCAACAAACGCAAGCACCCGTATCCGCCGCGTACCGCGATGAGCATCTTTACGTCGTCCCGTCGGAGAAACCCGTTCAATTCGTCCAGCCGCTCGGCATCCGTTCCGGAGAGGTAGCCGTCTTTCGCGAACGTGGATCTTCCCGGTTCCACCCGGTAGCCCCGGCGTTCGAGTTGCGCGACGCCTGCCCGGAATCGGGCCATGTCCGGCGGGGCGCTTGCCGGTGCGAAGACGCCGATCGTATCGCCCGGTTCGATGGGAAAGGGTTTCACGCTGCGAATCGAGGAATCCTGACAGGAAACACGGGGCAATGGCCCCATGTATTCCGGAGTTCTTTTAAGCAAACAACATACGAATAAAGCGTAGTTCCTTTTTTCCTGATTTTATCTTCTTTTTTGTTATCCGGTTTGTATTTTCCAGTGTGCCCCTGAAGTACCGACCTATGCGATTCCGGATTCCAGCAAGCATTTTTTGCATAAATCCGGTTTTTACCTGAGGTTCGGGAGTTTTTCAAAAAGGATTCTCAGATCAGCGTTAGTTTTTCCCGCACTTGTGCGGGGGCTTACGTTTCGATTCGGGAATCCGATCATACTCATACGGGCATATTACGGGTAATATCATGAAGAAGCGTATTCCGTATCCGGGCGCATCGCGTGTCTATTCCTTTTCGCGGCGCTTCGCAACCTGCATGCTCCTTGGCGTGCTCACATTTCTCCCGGTGCAGACCGCAAGAGGGCAGCAACCAACGCTTAAGCCATGCGCAGGGGTGACGCCCACTACCTTGTCGCTGAATGAATCCGATGTGTTCGGCGAATATGAAACCTTTCTCAGGTTGTCGCCACTGCCGCAGGACCAGAGTGTGTACGTGGTTCCCACGATCTCGGGATCCAATTCCAATGTCAGTGTGAGCATTTCACCGAAACTGGTGCAGTTCGAAGGCCCGATTGCGGGAGTTGTTCTGAAGAAGTTCCGGGTAGCCGTTCTCCCGGATATGGACGCTATTGGCGGCACGCTTTCGATCGCGCATGCGGTGATCGGGCCGGATTGCGATACGGAAGGCGGAACCGTCACTGTGAATGTTTCCGACAGCGGCCCCCCGGTTCAAAGCGTAAACGTAAGCGAGACCAACCTCATCGTAGTGGAAAGCGATGGCGTGAACGACGGTTTGTCCGATGAGTATGCGCTGAGTCTCGCCACGATTCCTTCGGCCACGGTGTCGGTCGTTGTGAAGAGTAGCGACACGCTCGCCGTGAAATTTGCGAGCGACATGCCCGGCATGGATCCTTTAGCGCAGAAGGTGTTGGAATTTACCCAGGATAATTGGTTTGAACCGCAGACGGTCACTGTTACCGCTGTGGATGACAGCGATGGGAGTAACGAAAATGTTACGATAAGTCACACGGCGAGCGGAGGGGGCTACGACGATGTAGTCATCGCCGGGATTGCGGTGCTGGTCGTCGATCCGGATCCGTTCATTCCCAGTCCTGCCGCGACGGTCTCGCGGACGGACCTGATTATGCATGAAGGACAAACGAGTACGTATACCATAAAACTCGAGACAAGCCCTTCGGAAAAAGTGTTCATTGTTGTGCAGCCAACGAACACGACAGCCGCAACTGTTTCTCCTTCGGTTTTGGAGTTTCTGCCGGGTGTTCCTTCATCGGGTAATCTGTTGTTACACTGGAATACGCCTCATCTCGTCACGGTGACCTCCGTAGAGGATGACAATGCCGTTTCTGAAAGGTTTGCGATCGATCATGTTGCGGTCGGAGGCGACTACGCCAATGTTTCCGTAAGCAGCGTCAACGCGACTATATGGGACGATGAAGCACGTAACGTGACGTTGTCGGACTCCAGGCTTGTCGTCAATGAAGGGGAAAGCAGCACATACATAGTAGGGCTGGACGCATTTCCTTTGAATACGGTAACCATCACTCCGACGAGCAGCGCCCCGGATAAACTTTCCGTGTCACCGGAGAGGTTGCGGTTCACTACGTCCACTTGGCATCTTCCGCAGACGGTTACGTTGACGGCGTTGCGGGATGTCGATACGGATGCCGATGCGGCTACGATCACGCACCGGGCGTCAGGCGGGGGCTACAACATGGTGGATATTCCCGACCTTACGGTGGTCATTCCCGATACCGGTACGGTGACGGGTGTGGAAGATGAGGATACTACGGCGCCGACGGATTTTGCGTTGGAAGGAAATTATCCGAACCCCTTCAATCCGGCGACGGAAATTGTCTATGCGTTGCCGCAACAGGTCCATGTGATCCTGACGGTGTATGACATGTCGGGCCGCGAGGTGCGGCGTCTGGTCAATACGTCGCAGGCGCCAGGGCGCTACCGGGTGCGTTGGGACGGGAAGGATGCGCAGGGTCAATCGGTGCGGAGCGGTGTGTATTTTTACCGCCTGGCGACGGACGCCTGGCACAAAACCCAAAGCATGGTGCTGTTGAAGTAAGCCCGGCCATGCGTCCGCTTGTCGCCGTACGCCCGCCCGAATACTGGCCGCGCCCGCTTTTTGTGGCGCTCATGGACGCCGCCGACAGGATGGTGCTGGCAGATACGTTTCTGTATAGCCGCCAGTCGCGTCAGAACCGGACCCTGGTGCGCACTCCTTCGGGAAGGCAGTGGTTGAGCATACCGCTGGCGGCAGGGGGGCAGGGCCGGTCTATCCGGGAAATCGAGATTCGGGGCCCGTTTCGCTGGATACGCAAACACTGGCGGGCGTTTGCATACAATTACCGGACCACGCCGTTTTTCGAGTTTTACGAGCCGGAACTGGCTCCGTTTTTCGAGCGGGAATGGGATTGCCTTGGCGCGCTTACGTGCGCCTCCGTGC
>JANQSQ010000454.1 GCA_028283985.1 Rhodothermales bacterium
TGGCGCTTATGCCCCTGCATCTTGAACTTGCTCCCGGTGCAGCGCCGGGGGCCGGTGAGGCCGATGCAGTGCCCGTGTGGGCCGATTCCACGGTGCTTCGCTTTGCGCTCCCCGATACCGCCGGGATGCATTCCGGGCATTATTTTACGCATCAGAAGCGCTCCGCGGTACCGCCGGGCGACTATGTGCTGGACCTGACTGTTCCGGATACGCCCACCAGACCCAGTCTACGGGTACGGCAAACATTCCCGGTGGACCGCTTCGAACCGGACGGCGCCCCGTCGCTTTCGGACATTACGCTGGCTACCGGTATTGCGCCGGATAGTCGCCGGGAAAACCCTTTTTTCAAGAACGGTCTTCTTGTCCATCCCAGTCCCAATCGCCTGTTCGGCGAGGGCCTGCACCGCATGTACTACTATGCGGAAGCATACGGTGTAGGGGAAATAAACTCCGGGAACGCCACGTACGCGGTATACGCGTATGTGGCGGAGGCCGATCATCCGAGCCCGATTACCGGCATGGAAAATCGCACCCAACGCGCGGTCAGATCCCCCGATGTGCTTGTAGGAAGTTTCAATACCAGCGAACTGCCCACGGGATCGTATGCGCTCCACATGGTGCTGCTCAACGATCGGAACGAGGGGATGGTCGAACGGTCACGGAAGTTCTTTGTGTACAATCCGGGCGTATCCCGTGAGGATCCGGCCGTGCTCGAACTCGATTTCGAAACGAGTTCCTATGCGGAGATGACGGAAGATGAGGTCGAACAGGGGATGGCTCATGCCCGCCTCATTGCGAACGATATGGAGAGACGCCGGATGCGGAGGTTGCCCGAGCTGGACGATCGGCGTCGTTTTCTGATGGATTTCTGGCAAAAGCGCGATGACCGGCCCATGACGCCCGTCAATGAATTCAAGGAGGCGTTTTATCAACGCATACAATATGCCAACGACCGGTACACATCGAACATCGAACCGGGCTGGGAAAGCGATCGGGGGCGGGTCGTCATCACATACGGGTTGCCTAACGACATCGAACCGCACCTCTATGACCAGGCAACGGTTCCCTACGAAATATGGCAGTATAACAACATCCCGGGGCACGGCCAGTCTATTTTCGTGTTTGCGGACGTGACCGGATTCGGCAGTTTCGAATTGCTGCATTCCAGTGTGCCGGGCGAGCGATCGCTCCCCAACTGGCAATCGGAGTTGTATCGTCGTTAACGACAGCGGCTGGTCTGCCGCCTAAACATTTTCGCTGATGACCCACGCCGACGCCGGGTTCCGGCATGTATCCGTTCAGGAGCTGGCTTCGTATGAGGGACAGGAGGTTATGCTCAAGGGCTGGCTGTACAACAAGCGCGGCTCGAAGCACTTGCTGTTTCTCATGTTGCGGGACGGTACGGGGGTGGTGCAGTGTGTCGTAGCCGCGGACAGTGTGGATGCCGATACCTGGCGGATCGCGGAGGAAGCCACCCAGGAGAGCGCCTTGATTGTGACCGGAAAGGTCATCGCCGACGAGCGGCAGACGGGCGGCGTCGAACTGGTTGTTTCCTCGTTGAAACTTGTGGGCGAATCCGTGGAGTATCCCATTACGCCCAAGGAGCACGGCATCGACTTCCTGATGTCGCATCGTCACTTGTGGTTGCGCAGCCGTCTTCCCTGGGCCATTTTGCGGATCCGCAACCGGTTGATCGTGGCCATCCACACGTTCTTTCAGGAGCGCGGATTTTTACAGATGGATGCGCCGATCCTGACGGGAAACGCCGTGGAAGGTACGTCGAGCCTGTTCGAACTGGATTATTTCGATGAGAAGGCGTACCTGACCCAGAGCGGTCAGCTCTATGGAGAGGCGATGGCCATGGCTTTCGGGCGCATCTACACGTTCGGCCCGACGTTTCGCGCCGAGAAGTCCAAGACGCGTCGTCATCTTACGGAGTTCTGGATGATCGAGCCCGAGATGGCATTCTTCGACCTGGATATGACCCTGGACCTGGCCGAAGATATGCTGGTGCATATAATCGGGGACGTGTTGGCGCATTGCCGGGAGGAACTGGCGATGCTCGAACGCGATCCGGCGCCGCTTGAGCGTGTGTGCAAACCATTCCCCCGTATTTCGTACACGCAGGCTGTCGAGTTGCTTCGCAGCGACGAACCCGCCGACATGCTGACCGCCAGGATCCAGGCGCTGGAGGAAGAAAACGCGGCGCATGCCGAAGAACTTGCCGCAAACCGGAAGCGATACGGGCAGGCGAAAAAGTCCGAACGCCGCCGCCTGGACGCCCGCGAGATTGCTATTCATCAGCGCACCGGGGAGATCGCCGAAGCCCTGCAAAATCTGCCGGACTGGAAAGAA
>JANQSQ010000458.1 GCA_028283985.1 Rhodothermales bacterium
GGCAGCCGCCTGGCGAAATGCCCTGGAGGAATACCGCGACGGACAGCGCGCCCTGAACGATCAGGCCGCCTCGCACCTGAATCTGGCCATTCTCCATGAGCGCCTGGGCCGGTCCGACTCGGCCGCGGCAGCCTACCGGACCGCCGTCCGCATCGACTCCACCTTCGTCCCGGCGCACCTGAACCTGGCCATGCTGCTTAATCGCCTGCGGGGGACGGGGGGCGCCGAAGCGGGAATGCTGGCTGCCGAAGCCGAAACCTCGCTACGCGCAGCGGTGCGCATGCAGCCGGATGCAGCCGAGGTGCATTACACGCTGGGCCTGTTCCTTGCCGAAACGCCGGAGCGGCTCGAAGAAGCTGCGACCCATCTCGGGCAGGCCGCGGCGCTGGACGCTTCGAACGCCCGCATGCAGTACAACGCCGGGCTGGCGTACCAGCAACTGGGCAACGCCGAACAAGCCGGGCGGCTTCTGTCCAATGCGCTTCGCCTTGCTCCAGATCACGCGGACTACCTGAACGCGCTAAGCATTTTCCACGCCCAACAGGAAGCATGGGACGCCGCGCTCGAATACACGGACCGCCTGCTCGTACAATACCCGGACAACCCCGATCTGCTGCAACGGCGCGCATGGATTGCCGGGCAGGGGCGGTAGGTTTTATGAGGGGATGGCGATCTGAATAGGGGCTATATATAAAAGTTGCCTAAGGGCTTCGCAGTCATTCGCTGTCCAACATACCGTGTACGTTGTCTGGAGCGTGATTCTTCATTAGGGGGATTATAGATACCAGTAAATACACATGAAATACACACTAAATATTTCTAAATAAACACGGAATCCACACAATATTCTGCATGGTATTGTTCATCAATGAACTTGTCAAATACTCCTAATAATCGAATCCTGTATGGACTTATATGTTTAACTTGACAGATTTAATGTAAGTATCTTTTTTTATTGTACATTACGCAAAAAATAAAATGTCATGCGTAAAGCGTCTGGAAGATCGGAACGCAAAGTAAAACTCAATTTGTCAAGTTAAGCATATAAGCCCCATTCCGCATAGCATATATATTATAATAAAATGCTTTTATTACCGTGTGAAAACAAGAAAAACAAACTAACGCATACAGCAACATGGGGCAGAAATGTCCGAAGGATTTATTCCCTTCCCCGAGTTCGCATAAAATCAACAATAAAGCGTTTGAAAATGGTATTGTCGAAAAAGCCTGGGAAGACTTTCTCGAAAAAGATGCTTTGCATGCAGAAAAGAACAATATTGTGGTGGCGCTCAAATATATTCATGACAACCTGTTATCGCCCTCCTTATCCGTACGGGAGGTTGCCGAAAAAAACAAGATTAAGACCCATTGCTTCTACGACCGATTCGCAGACGAAGTTACGCTGAACGGCAATGCGCGAAGAACGCCCCGAGAATACATAACATGGGCGCGTATGCAGGTAGCGCGACGCATACTCGAGCATGGCGCCTGTGATTTAAAAGAAGTGGCTTCCAAGGTCGGTTTCAATTCGTACCGAAGTTTCTCCCGGGCCTGCCGGAAACATCTCGGCTGCAACCCGTCAGAGGCACAAAAGGAACATGTTATGCGCAAAGCGTCTGGCAGATCGGAGCGCAAGGGAATCTCCCTGCTCGAACTGATGGAGATGTTTCCCGACGAAAAAGCGGCCTGCCGGTGGTTCGAGACAATTCGCTGGCCCGATGGCGAGCGTTTCTGTCCTCGTTGCGGCTGCATGAACAGCTGCGAGGTTAAAAACCGCAAACCCATGCCCTACTGGTGCCCGGACTGCCGGTCCTATTTCAGCGTAAAGACGGGAACTACGATGCAACGCAGCAGGCTTCCCCTGCGCAAATGGGTATTCGCCTTGCATCTTTCGACGACGAACCTGAAGGGGGTTTCGTCCATGAAATTGCACCGGGACTTGCGCATCACCCAGAGCGCCGCCTGGTACATGCAGCAGCGCATCCGCGCAGGCTGGAGCCTGGGCAGCGAGGAGCTTCTGTCGGGCGACGTTTAAACGCGGGGGCTACCACCACGTATCCGTAAAGCGCCTGCATCGTTACGTGAACGAGTTCGCAGGCAGGTACAACGTTCGTTCGCGGGATACGCTCATGCAAATGGCGATTCTCGCGAAGGGCATGGAACAAAAGCGCATGACATACCGGGACCTGACCGCATGAACCGGAACAAGGAAAAGGAATCGATGCCCCAGGACGTCAAGTCCGCAGAAGATTCTTCGGCCGCCGATGGTCCGCAGGCCGCTGCCGAGCCGACTGTCCGCAAGCGATTGGAAGAAGCGACGGCGGAGGAGGTAGCGCGAGCGATTTTTCGAGCCGCCGACCGCAAGGTGAAACCCAATCCGTCAGGTTAAACATATAATTCCTATAATCTTTCCGGTTCCGTGGTGTAATCTTGCACGCGGCATGCTTTTTGCTCCAATCCCCGCAAAAACACACAACGCCTGCCTGTCTTCAACCTGTTCGTTAGTTCGTACTCCTCCATGCTCCGCAAACTGA
>JANQSQ010000459.1 GCA_028283985.1 Rhodothermales bacterium
TCAGTTTGCGGAGCATGGAGGAGTACGAACTAACGAACAGGTTGAAGACAGGCAGGCGTTGTGTGTTTTTGCGGGGATTGGAGCAAAAAGCATGCCGCGCGCAAGATTGTAACCACAGAACGGAAAAGATTATGGGCGGCCGCGCTCCGTGGCCATGAGCACGCGCAGATCCAGGGCGCGCGCGAAGTTCGCCACCAGTGCGAACTGCGCCACGGTTGCTTCTTCGTCGGCGCGCAGGACCAGGGCGGTTCGATCTCCTTTCGCTTCACGCAGGGCGTCTGCCAGTTGCTCGCGCTGGACCGGATTTTGGTTCACGTAATATTGCCCGTCTGCAGTGATGGCCACCGAGACGTACTGGTCGTCCATCGGGGCAGAGGTTTCGGCCTGCGGCAGATTCACCTGAATGCCGAATTGAGGAATGAAATTCGACGTCAGGAGAAAAAAGACGAGAAGGAGCAACACGATATCCGTGAGTCCTGCCAGACTGTACGTCGAAAGCGGTTTGTTATTGCTGGAGAAATTGAAGTTCATGGTCCCTGGGTATGTCGGGCTTGGGTAACGGCGCGGCTCTGCGAAATCAAGGCGCGGAATGCATGGGGCAGTGCCGTATCGAGGGTGTGGCCGATCGGCTTATTTTCCCGGCGGCGCCGGTTCCTGCAGGAGGTCGATGAAGTCGGTGGCCGAACGCTCCATGTCGTTTACGAGCCGCCGGATTTTCGACAGGAGAAAGTTGTAGAAGAAAAAGGCGAGGATACCTACAACCAGCCCTGCCGCTGTCGTCAGCAAGGCTTCCCATATGCCGCCTGCAAGCACGCTCGGATTCACGTTGCCCTCAAGAACCTGAATTTCCTGAAAGGCCTGGATCATTCCGGTTACCGTTCCGAGAAAACCCAGCATCGGCGCAATGCCCGCAATGCTGGCAAGAAGTTCGGTGCGTTTTTCCAACTCGAAGGTTTCGTGCTTGCCCTGCGCCTGAACGGCATCCTGAATCTCGGATATGGGCCGTCCCAGCCGCTCCAGCCCGTGACGAAGAATGCGAGCGACAGGTTTATCTCTGGATTCGCAGTACCCCATGGCGCCCTTGACGTCTCCTTCCTGGACATAGTCGCGTACGCGTCGGGTCAGCGTTTCCGGATCGGTCTTTGCTTTGCGGATCGTGACGAGCCGCTCGACAAACAGATAAATGGCGACAAAGGAAAGGAGGAAGATCGGAATCATGATCCACCCGCCCAGTATGAGGGTATCCAGCAGGCTTGTCGGTTCCGGTCCGGCGGCTTGCGACAGATTCGCCAGGGTGTCGGCGGGCAGGGTAACGGGTTGAGGTTGCAACAGGGTCGAATTCGTCATCGGGCGTCGGCAAATGGATTCGATGGAAAGTGTAGCGGGGCGAATATGCCGGTTTCATGCCGGTCGGGTAAAGATAGAACTTAGGTGGTTAATCAGAGTGTCCTTAAAGACGAAGAACCCAGGCGTCCTGGGGCAATTCGCTTCCCGCCAGCGCATCGCGTGTTCGGGCAGCCTCTTCGAGAAGGTCGAATTGCCCGACGCCTACCCGGTATCGGGGGGTGTCGTCCTGCATATCGGGAAGGATGATTACGCGGAATCCCTGCTCGCGCCAGCTTTGCGCGGCGTTCCAGGCGTGTTCTTCGTTCGTTTCCGAGAAGACGATAATCGTGTAGCCTCCGAGAGTCCGGTCAATATCTTCGTCGCCTCGCAGTGGCGCAGGGCGAGTCGGGATGGCGTCGTTCGCGCCGGGAGGGACCGGAACAGGGGGGCGCGCGGATTCGCGGGGCAGCGTCTCTTCAGGGGAGCTGAAATCGCCGGGTACGGATTCTTCCGAGACACTGGTGGAAATATCCGGCCTGGCAGGATCTGCAGTTCGATCAGCCAGCATGAACCAGGCGCCCGCAGCGATTATTCCGACGATAACGATCATGCCGATTCCGGGCAGCACGTGTTCTTGCGAATGTTTTCGCATGCGCCTGCGGCTGGCATGGGGCATGCTTCTGCGCGGCCGCCTGCCGCGTCGAACCTTACCCGTTTCGCTGACCTGCGTCGGTTGCGTAAGCGTAATAGCGCCCAGGCCGGCAAACGACGCATTGACGATTTCTGCCAAACCGGGGTCGGGCTCGAAAACGAGCCCTTCGCCGTGATCCCGGAAGGTACCGGTTCCCGGGAGGCGCGCCGTTTTACCCTGTGCCGTTTTTTGACGAATGCGCTGTACGACCTCCTCTAACAGAGGGGCCACTGCTTCGGGCGAAGACCCGAGGCGCCGCGCGATCTCCTGGGTGAGGTCCAAATGCATCCCCGCGCTCCATTACGCCTGTGGCGTGAATCTGATTTTGTTTCGGGGGGGGATGAACTCCATGCCGCCCCGCTTCGTGCACACGCGTGTTGCTGCACGATGTACGATGCGAAAGTTTCCCAGGCCGGGCACTTGTATGTTCTGACGCGTTATCAGCGTTTCCCTGACGATTTCCGCCAGCGCATGTTCGACCTGACCCCGAGCATCGTTCTGAGACATGGAGGAACTCCGGTTTACCATTGAGTTCGGGCGCCGAGCGATATGCCGAACGGGGTCCGGTCGTAATGCTCCCAGCGCGCTGCGCTCCCGGCAACGATGTTGTCCAGCCGAAGCAGTACCCCGATGCGTTTGGTGATCGGGTACAGGGCGCTGGCGTCTACGTCGAAGTAGCCGTCGAGCTTTTGTATGCCCCCGGCGGTAACGTACCGTGCGCCCTCATAGTCCAGCGTGGTTTGCAGGAAGCCCCTGCCGTTACGGAATGACCACGAAAGGCCTCCACGTCCCGTAACCGGCCCGAAATAGGGGATGTCCGTGTCGTCTTCCTTCAGTTTGCCGTTCCGGAACGTGATTCCTGCGGCTATGCTCAGTCCCGCCGGAAGGTGGACAGACAGATCCCCGCCGGCGTAGGCAATGGTTGCCTCGGCATACCGGGCTGCTATCATGCCCTGTGCGTATCCGCGGGATTCGTCGATCCCGGCCGCTTCGAAATAGCGATAATTAGGGGCATTGGCGTAGCCGCCATACACGTCAATCCCGACTGCGTCGATTTGCATGCGTCCGCCCACCCGCATATCGAGAGTATAAACGGTGGGCTGTATGATCGGTCGATCCACAAGGAACGGATTTTCCCGGTACATGGATGCAGTGGAGCGATGTTCCGCGCGCGCATCGTTGCGCGCATAGAACTGCAGCGCCGGCAACAGCCGGAAATCGAGACGGGCGTCCGGCGCGATCCAGGAAGAGGAAGTCGAATCGCTCTCTGTGAAGGTCAGGAAGCGTATGCCTCCCATGGCATGAAGCCGCGGGCCAAGGCGGATACGGGTTCCGGCTCCGACATCCATCATCGAAACGCCGCTTGTTTCTTCCGTATCGAACCCGAGTTGCGTATAGCGTACGTCTCCCGCAAGTTCACTGCCGTTCGTTACAGGAAGCGCCAGTTCGCTTTCCAGTACCCAGCCCGATTCGTTGCGGGTAAATGCGTCGCTGCCGGCTTCAAATTCCGGGAGGTTTGCATTCGTTTCCCAGGAATGCGCGCTATATCGTGCGCGGACATGGAAATCTACCCGGGTCGCGGCGTTCGTTTGGATCCATATTGCGCCCCCGCCGCCCTGGCCTGTGCGCAGCGGCGTCACCCGTAGGCCGGATATATGGCGGGCGGCTGGCACGGTGCCATACATACGCCGGGCGTGCACAAGACCATCCAGATCGAGACCGAATGAAACAGGCTTCGTCTTCTGTTGCAGGCCGACAAGCGCCTCGAACGTATTGAAGGACGCCGAGATGTTTTCGGGTATATCGGTGAAGGAATGTCCTTCGCTGCCTGCGTAGTCGAGGCGCGCATGGAATGCCGCGCTGCGGGATAACGGCAACTCGGTGCGCAGACGGATCAGCCGTCCCAGGTATCGCCCGGCGGCGGCCTCCGCCATCCCGCGGCCCGGCGCGCCGCTGCTCAGGGATGCGATAGGGGCCGGATCCAGAGCAGCCAGCGGGCTGTCCGGAAGATCGGCGCTTTCCTGCTTATAGACTTCTGCATAGGGCCTCCGGTCCGCCGGAACGGAAGCCACGCGCGGCGGCGGGTTGAATCCGATCAGGGGTTGTCTCTGGAGCGATGGCAACGAGATGTCCAGTCCTGTTCGGATTTCCACGACCTGCGGCGTAAGATCGGGAAGTACAGGGGCCGGTTCTTCCGTATTCTGTGCATAGACGGGTAAGATCGTACATAGGCCTGTCACCCATGCGAGCAAACGGGCTGTACATCCGTTTCGCACCGGGGATACGTTACGAAAGGCCCCCGTACGCCTAACCGCGTTTCCATGAACGCAGGTTGCCCGGCGGGCGAAGGGTTGCCTGTATATGCCGGCAAGGTGCGTATGCATGGGTTAGAGCGCTTCTTTTTCCTGTTCAGCGACCGCCGCATGGGGGGTTTCTCCGAATTCGCTGATGACGAGGTCGTACATGCTGGCGGCTTCCCCTATTTCCCCGAGGGCCTGAAAGGTGCGGGCCTGTTCCAGATAGCCGAGAGCGACCCATTCGTTGAATCCGAGGAACAGCACGGGCAGGCGCCCGAATTCCTCCAGGCCGAACAGGCCC
>JANQSQ010000463.1 GCA_028283985.1 Rhodothermales bacterium
CGCAGCGCGCAATGATTTCGTCGCGTCCGGGGTGCGGGGCGCCGGTTTTCAGGAGATAATGCGCATACAGCGGCTCGTCCGTCACGACCGTATCGCCGCGGGCTTCCCATGCGCGCATCAGCGCCGTGGAAATGTTGCGCGGCCCCGACCACATCGCAATGCGGACGACAGAATGTTCAGGCGAACCGTTCAAGATCGTTAATTGAGCGTCAATCGAGCGTTACCTGGGTAACGTGTCCCGTTTGCTTGTTTTTCAGGATGCGGCGCGTCGTGCCGTCCGGCAGCACTTCTTCCTTGATGATGACATGCCCGTCCACCTCGCGTACGGTCGGCGCCACCCTCGGATGCGGTTTTTCCACTCGCCAGTCGTCCAGCACGACCTCTTCCCATTGCCTCGATTTCGCCGATTTGTAACAGGCGTCGAGGACCGCATTGACTACGTATCCGTCGTAAAAAGTTTCCATCGGCTCCCGGCCTGTCTCCGCCGCCTCGAACATATCCTGAAACATGTCCGTGTAGCCGAGCGCTTTCGGTTCGTCGCCCACCGGAAACAGCCACCCGCTGGGCGTTTCGACTTTCTCGGCCACGTAGCTGCCCGTTTCGCCCGAGGTAAACATCTCGAACCCGGTGCGCAGCCAGTGGTTGAGCCAGATCGTGCCCTCCGTTCCGGCCACCTCGTCGCGCAGGTCCATGCCGCCCCGGAACGCCCAGCTTACCTCGATCTGCCCGACCGCCCCGCTTTCGAAGCGGATGAGCGCCACGCCGTGATCCTCTGCATCGATGGGGTGGACGAGCGTATCGGCCCAGCACATGGCTTCCACCGGGCGATTGTGCTTGCCCACGAAATTCCGGACAATTTCGATCGTGTGGCACCCCATGTCGATCAGCGCGCCGCCGCCCGCCTGTTCGATGTCCCAGAACCAGGCGCTGTGCGGCCCCGGATGCGTTTCGCGGGAGCGCACCCACAAAATGTCTCCCAATGCGCCTTCCTGTACGCTTCGGATGGCTTTGAGCGTCTTGGGGGTATAGACGAGGTCTTCGAGATACCCGTGAAATACCCCGGCTTCCTCGACCATGGCCAGCATGCGTTTTGCCTCGGCGGCGGTCCGGCCCAACGGTTTCGTACAAAGGACGCCTTTGCCGGCCTCCGCAGCGATTCGAACACATTCCTCGTGCAGCTGGTTGGGCAGGCCGATGATCACCATGTCCGTTTCGGGATGCCGGATCGCCGTTTCCAGATCATCGGTGTGATGGGCGATGTCCCATTCTCCGGCGAAGATCTCCGCCCGTTCCGCGCTGCGCGAAAACACGCTGCGGACGCGGTCGCGCCCCCGGCTACCGTTGACGGCCAGCGCATAGAACATGCCGATCAGGCCGGTTCCGAGCAAAGTGATGGAGGATCCTCTGGGGGTAGTGTCTGTCATGGCAGGTTGAAGGATTTACTGTCGAACACCGGACCGACCGGATATACTTCCGGACGGGTCCGGTTTCTTTCATAGCGGGTGTAAGAAACGGTGGGCGTAAAGCCGGGCCATCTCCCTATTCCGGTTTTTCGAAAGGGGACGACGGCGCCTGGGTATCCCCGGCATTCTTCAGGTATTCGTGCAGGGCTTTATGGTATGAAACCAGTTTATTTCCGATCTTGATTTGTTCGTCCAGCCGTTTTTTGATACCAAAGATCGCAAAGGGAAGAAGCGTCCAGAGTATGGCCAGAAAAACAAGAAAGATGGAAAAAATAACCGTAAGCCAGGCTGCGCCGGCAAGCAGATCTTCCATGGTTGGCGTGGTCTCGTTGGGTATGAAGCAGATTGCCCCAATCTACCGACGAAGCCATTGACGCGCAATGAGCGCGCGGACGGATTATCCGGCTGTCGCCTTTTGCACAATTCTTTCGTTCAATTTGCTTTCCGGGATATCCTGTGCGCATTCACAGCAAGCAAATAATCGCCGAGAAACGCGCCGAAGTGCTTGTTGTGGGCAGCGGCTCCGCCGGGGCCACCACGGCTATCGCAGCCGCAAAGACCGGCGCGGACACGCTGCTCGTTGAGCGATACGGTTTCATGGGCGGCGTCAGCACCCAGGTGCTGGATACGTTCTACGGATTCTATACGCCGGGCAGCTCTCCCCGGAAAGTCGTAGGCGGGGTGCCGGATCTCGTCGTGGATGCCCTGAAAGCACGCGGGGCCATGCTCATTCGCCCGAATACTTACGGGGCGGGCGACGGCGTGACCTACGACCCCGAAACGCTCAAGATGGTCTGGGAGTCGCTTGCGCTCGAAGCCGGAGTGCGGCTCCTTTTTCACACCTTTGTTATGGATGTCCTGATGGATGGCGCCCGTGTGGCGGGCGTGGTGGCGGCTACCAAGCGGGGCTGGTTCGAGATCCGCGCCGACTGCATCGTGGACGCCACCGGCG
>JANQSQ010000483.1 GCA_028283985.1 Rhodothermales bacterium
TCAGCACCGTGCTGGGGAGGTCTCGCCTGCCCGCCTATGAACCGTTTCGGTGAGTGGTAATGACCTGGACGACGGGTGGGCTCAGTGCCTTCTGGAATGTTTTCTGGACATGCGATGCGATTTCTCACGGGCGATTCGTCGTACTACGGAGGGCTTCGTGAAGGCCATATTCGCGCGATAGACGCGAAGAATACGGCTGCGGTTCACGGCGCGTTTGAAACGGCGCAGGGCGCGATCGATGGATTCGCTGTCTCGAACCTTGACTCCTACAGACAAAATTATTCTCCTTTCGATACCGGTATACAGGTGAACGGGTGGGCCGGATGGTCGGCCGATTCCGCGGGTGGGGTTAACCGTTTTTTTCGGTAACTTCCCAAAACCATTGTTCTCCGCAGATTGTTCCTGTGTTATGACGCTTCTTCTTTCCACCAGGAATCCGGGTAAGATCGCCGAGATACGATTGCTGTTGTCGGACCTGCCGATTGCGCTGCGTTCCGTTTCGGAGATAGACGGAGCGCCGTTCGTGGAGGAGGACGCCGACACGTTGGAGGGCAATGCGCGCAAGAAAGCCGAAACGCTTCATGCTTTCGGAGGGCTTCCTGCTCTGGCTGACGATACCGGCCTGGAAGTCGATGCGCTCGGCGGATTGCCCGGCGTGCAGTCGGCCCGATTTGCGGGATTACAGGCCGACGATGCGGCGAACCGCCGGAAATTGCTTGCCGATCTGCAAACCGTCCGGGACCGGTCCGCCCGTTTTCGTACCGTGATTGCTCTTGCAGACGGAACGGGCACCTGCTTTTTTGAAGGCGTTTGCCGGGGTGCGATCATTGACGGAGAGCGGGGAAGCAAGGGCTTCGGGTATGACAGGATTTTTGTGCCGGAAGGCGGCAATCGTACGTTTGCGGAGCTGGATGCGGAGGAAAAGAATGCCATAAGCCACCGGGGAGTTGCGCTCCGGCGCCTTGCAGCGTATCTCCACGATCAGGCAGGTTGAGGGTATCCCTGGCATGGTTGCATTGATTCAACGGGTACGGGAGGCGTCGGTACAGGTCGAGGGCGAAGAGGTCGGGTGCATAGGCGCCGGCATGCTGATCCTGTTCGGCGCTCACCGTACGGATACGGAAGCAGAAGCGGACTGGTTGGCCGGCAAGTGCGCCCGCCTGCGCATTTTTCCCGACGAAGCCGGCAAGATGAATCGCTCGATCGCCGAAACCGGCGGGGAGGTGCTTGTAGTGTCCCAGTTCACGTTGTACGGGGACGCGCGGCGCGGCAACCGGCCCTCCTTCGTGGATGCGGCGCCGCCCGAACAGGCCGAGGCGCTGTACGGAGCGTTCGTGGAACGCCTGACTGCCCAACTCGACGCCCCCGTCCGGACCGGCGTGTTCGGCGCCATTATGGATGTGCATCTTGTGAACGATGGGCCGGTGACGCTTTGGGTAGAACGCCGCCATGGCGCATAACATGCTTGCCGGTCAGCCGCCGCGCGCCTATTTTTTTCATGTTCCTGTTTTCGCAGGGCTGCCGCGTTCCTCCGGACCGCTTCTTTTCGCCATCATGCCAGACGACGCTTCTTCCCTCACCCATCTCGATCCCGAAGGCGGCGTACGCATGGTGGATGTGGGGTCCAAACCCGGCTCTGTCCGCACGGCGACCGCCGCAGGGCGTGTCTGCCTGGGCAAGGAAGCCTTCCTCGCCGTGGTGGAAGGAACCGTAACCAAGGGAGATGTGCCCTGTACGGCCCAGGTGGCCGGCATACAGGCGGCCAAGCGGACCCCCGGCC
>JANQSQ010000535.1 GCA_028283985.1 Rhodothermales bacterium
AGGGCGGCAGCAGTCTCGGCTTCCTCGATTTCCCGCGCGAAGAGCGGTGCAGCCAGCCGTTTCAGGGCCGCGTCGTCGGGATTGACGATCACCAGACGGGGAAACAATACCCGGAGCATCCGGGCGAAGCCTTCGGAAAGCGTTGCGCCGGCGCCGTATGCTTTCCGGACCATGCGCAGCACATCCCCCTTGAAATCCGTATCGGGAAGAAACTCCTCCAGGCGGTCCGTAAGCCCATCCATAATCCTGTTACCCGGCCGGATGCGTCCCGCCGGCCCCGGAAGGCCGGCTTCATCGGCCTGCAAGCGTAGCTCGACGGGCCGGTTACTTTGCAGCGCGACGACCCTCGAAACCTCGTCCACATCGTGGTCTTCGCCGCCCAGCCAGAACACCGGTACGATGCGCTGTCCGGTTTCCCCGGCAAGCCGGTCGGCCAGCTGGATGGCGGAAAGCGCCTTCAGAATGGTATAGATCGGCCCCGTAAACAGGCCCACCTGCTGGCCGGTTACCACCGCTGCGGTATCCGGCTCCCGCAGCGCCTCGATGCCGGCGCGCGCCGCTTCCCCGTCTCCCCAAGTCGCATGCTGCCGCAACAGCGCATCGGCCAGCGCATCCCGGTCCCGGTCGAATGCAGCAGCCCGTTCGACCGCGCTTGCCCGTTCCTCGGAGCGGCTCCAGTCGCCCGCGAAGTAGTCCGAAAGAGCCTCGTAGTTCGTGCAGTAATCCCGGAAAAGCGCCGAAAACCCGTGCAGGTCGGTAAACGGAATACGCGCTACGGACGCCTGCATATCGGTGTACGAAAGATGGGAACGGCGTAACCCGATATACGGCGCCGCGCTAATTCTGCTGACGCTCGCTCTGAAGCCGTTTGATTTCGTCGCGGAGTTCGGCAGCCTTTTCGTAATTCTCTTCCTGAACGGCTGCATCGAGCTGGTGCTCCATCCGCTCCAGTTGCGTCATGGCGACAGGGGCCGGTTCCTTCTCCTGGCGTATGCTGGCGTCCTGCATTACATCGGGGGCCACATAAATGGGAGCATCGACGCGCACGGCAAGCGCCACGGCATCGCTCGGACGGGAATCGAGATGGGCGGTTTTCCCGTTATGGGTATAGCATATCTTGGCGAAGAACGTACCCTCTCTGAGCTCGTCGATGACGACTTCGGTTACTTCAGCCTTCACCGCCTCCAGCGAATCACGCAACAGATCGTGCGTCATCGGCCGAGGCGGCTGAATCTTCTCCATTTCAAGGGCAATGGCCTGCGCCTCGAATGCGCCGATGATAATCGGAAGCCTGCGATCCCCGGCCACCTCGCCCAGAACAAGGGCATAGGCGGCGCCCCCACTCGAAGGAGTGGTGGAAAGCCCGATGATATCTACCTTTACGTATTTCATACCGACAGCGCACTTTTTAACGCTGTCATAAATGCCTTGTTCTCGACTTCCGTTCCGGCGTTTACGCGAAGAAAACCCTGTAACTCAGGGTATCCGGACATGGAACGAACCAGCACGCCTTCCCGGAGGAAACGCCCTTTCAATTCCGCTGCGTCCTGCGGCGTTCGGAATAGTACGAAATTCGCTTGGGACGGCACCACTTCTACGCCTTCCATCGCCGAAAGGACATCGGTAATCGCAACACAATCCTGCCGAATCCGACGGGCGCGCTCCTCGATCACGTCCGGGTAGGCGGTAAGCAGGATGTGCGCCGCCGCGGAGGCCAGCGGATCGATCATGAACGGCATCCTCGCCTTGCGCAGTTCCCGAAGCACGTCGGGATGGGCTATGAGAAAACCGAGGCGCAGCCCGGCAAGGCCGCACGCCTTGGAAAAAGTGCGAAGCAGAATCAGGTTGGGACGTTCGTCCATAAGCCGCAGCGCACTTCCCTCGTCCGAAAACTCCAGATACGCTTCGTCGACGACCACGAATCCCTCCGAGGCGTCGGCAACCGCCGCAATCTCGTCGAGGGTCATCGCCAGGCCGGTCGGATTGTTGGGCGTCGCAAGCACAATGAGCGACGGGCGGCGCTCCTTCGCCGCCTCGACCAGCGCATCCGTATCGAAGCGAAAATTTTCCCGGCAGGGGACTTCGAGGAGATCGCCGTCGTGGAGAAGCGCCAGCTTCGCGTACAGAGAAAACATGGGACGCGGCAGGACCACCGGCGTACCGCGCTCGATCAGCGCCAGCGCCAGCAGCCCGGCAAGGTCGTTGGAGCCATTTCCTGCTATTACCTGATCGGGATCGCATCCGGCATACGCTGCGAACGTCCGGACCAGCCGCTCCGAAAACTCGTCCGGGTACCGATTGAACGGAATACGCGCAAACTCCCGGAGCACTTCCTCCTTGATCTCCGGCGGAAGATCGTACGGGCTTTCGTTCTGGTTCAGTTTTACGGTGGTCGCCTCGGGAAGGCCTACCAGATACGGGCGCCGGTCGCGGACAGCCGGACGAATGCGGCGTACGAGCTCATCCATGCGGATTTGCCTCTTCATCCTTTTGCCTGTTCGAGGCGCTGTGCGTAGAAATATCTCCTGTCAACCGGGCCTCCACGGCGCGGGCATGCGCCTCCAGCCCCTCCGCTCTCGCAAACGCGGCGATGCGCGCACCGGTTCTTGCCAGCCGCGCTTCCGTCCATGCAATGACGGACTGCCGGCGCACAAAGTCCTCGACGCCCAGCGCCGACGCATACCGGGCCGTGCCGCCGGTAGGAAGCACATGGTTCGGACCGGCAAAATAATCGCCCACCGGCTCCGGCGAGAAAGGCCCTGTAAAGATAGCGCCCGCATGCCGGATCCGGGGAAGCAGCGCTTCGGGGTCCCGCA
Source organism: Rhodothermales bacterium (assembly GCA_028283985.1). Taxonomy (GTDB): domain Bacteria; phylum Bacteroidota; class Rhodothermia; order Rhodothermales; family VXPQ01; genus VXPQ01. The sequence continues at coordinate 2,817 of JANQSQ010000535.1, forward strand.
CAAGCAATTCGAGGTGCTCGGGAGCCAGTTCGTTGACTGCGTCCACCGCCTGATCCAGCGTGTCGGTCACGATGCAGGCGCCGTAATCGGTAAGCGAAGCCTCGAGGATCGCGCGCCGCGGCAAGGTCGCCGCCATCGCAGCGGCATGACCGCGCACGGCTACCGCCAACTCCGCATCCGGCG
>JANQSQ010000281.1 GCA_028283985.1 Rhodothermales bacterium
CAAGGAACATGTGATTGCCCGGAAGTACGTGGATGCCTGCATCGAGGCCGTCGGCGCCGAAGACGGCGATCTGGTGCTGGTGCTGGCCGGCCCCGACCCGGATGTTTTTGCGCACATGGGCAAATTGCGCCTGCACATGGCGAATGAAACCGGCCTGATCCCGGCGCACGGCGAGCAGTGGAATTTTGTATGGATCACCGAATTTCCGCTGCTGGAACGGGATGCGGACGCCAAACGATTTACGGCCATGCACCATCCGTTCACCGCGCCTCATCCTGACGATGAAGCAGCGCTTGACACAACGCCGGACAAGGTGCGGGCCCGCGCCTACGATATGGCGCTCAACGGGGTGGAACTGGGCGGCGGCTCGATCCGGATTCACTCGAGAGAAATGCAGCACCGCATGTTCCGTCTGCTCGGAATGGACGAGGAAGAAACCGAGCGGCGGTTCGGTTTCCTGCTGGACGCGTTCCGCTACGGCGCACCGCCCCATGGCGGCATCGCCTTCGGTCTCGACCGTATCGTCATGGCACTGGCGGGCACGCACAACATCCGCGACGTAATTGCCTTCCCGAAGACGCAGACTGCACAGGAACTGATGGTCCGGTCGCCGGACACGGTCGATACGAAGCAACTTGCAGCATTGCATATCGGGATCGTGCCGGAAGAAGGCCCTGAGTAGACCGCAGGCGGCGCAACAAAAACAGGCCCCGGGACAACCCCATCGCCGGATACATACCTGCGCTTATGGAAGCACCGGATCGACTTACGGAACTGGCCCGGCGCGAAATCGACTGGGAGTGCTGGGAGGCATTGATCCGCAGAAACGGCATCACCATAGATCGGCCGCACGGCTCGCGGCACCCTTCCCATCCGTCCATTATCTATCCGATGGACTACGGCTACGTGAACGGCACAAGCGCTACGGACGGACAGGATCTGGATGTTTTTCGCGGTACGGTCCGGACCGGACTGGCCGGTGCGATCATCAGCGTGGATCACCGCAAGCGAGACCGGGAATTCAAGCTGCTGTACGACTGCTCCCCCGAAGAAATCTATCTGGCTAACGGGTTCATCAACTTCGATCGCTCCCTGATGGAGGGCGTCCTCGTGCTGCGCAAGCCGATGGCGGATCTATGGAAAGACATGCGGGCTTAATCAGCGTATCCCATTGCATCTTTTTGCGCCGGGTAGCGTATATCGGGCGCACTGTAGATGACAAAAGATTTTATGTTAGAGAACGGCTTGGTCCCGTAGCTCAGTTGGTAGAGCAACTGACTTTTAATCAGTGGGTCGCAGGTTCGATTCCTGCCGGGATCACGCACAAAGCACAAAAAAGCGTACGCACGGATAGCGCGCATTGGATAAGGCGTGTGCGGGGCAAACCGCAAGAGCGCCCCGGTGTTTCATCCATTCGTACGTCCCATAAAATCGGGCCCGGGTGGCGGAATTGGTAGACGCACTGTCTTGAGGGGGCAGCGTTCGAAAGGGCGTGCTGGTTCGAATCCAGTCCCGGGCACATTCACATCCCCCATGCAAACGCAAGCGGACGTACTCGACTATATTCGCCGGCACGGCGAGGAAACGTACCCGGAGGAATGCTGCGGCTTTCTCATCGGACGCCTGCATGCGGACGGGAACGAAGCAGTCTATGCGCGGCGCGCCGTAAACCGCAACGAG
>JANQSQ010000561.1 GCA_028283985.1 Rhodothermales bacterium
CCTCGATACCCATGCTTGCCAGGAACGGGCTGACGGAAGCAGCTCCTGCGAAGCGTTGCGTGTTGCCTTCTCGCATGGTTACATCGACGACGGAAGAAATGCGTCCACTGTAGCGCGCGCCGAATCCCCCTGCATAAAAATCGGCGCCGGACACGAGGTCGTGCGGAAACGCCGAAAAGAATCCGACGATATGAAAGGGTTGCCAGACCGGCAGGCCATCGACCAGCACCAGGTTCTGCGCGGGCGTGCCTCCACGGACAAACAGTTGACCTCCCCGGTCTCCGAGCGCTACGACACCCGGCAGGCTTTGCAGCCAAGAGGCCAGATCGCCGCCTGCGTCGGGTGCGGGGATTCGCCGGATCCCTGCGGCCCGGACCGTCTGCAAACCTGCCCTCATGCGCCCCGCTCCGCTTTCGGCGGCGATGACGACCTCATTCAGTTCTCCCGTGGCGGGGACCAGCGCGATATGGCGGGTTATCCTTGCTCCTGCTTCGACGGTCAGCGTATCCGTATGCATCGCAAAGCCTATGAAACTTGCCTGGAAGCGATACGCGCCGGGCGCCAGTCCGGAGATAAGATAAAAGCCGTCCCGGTTCGACACGGATCCCTTTGCGTTGCCTGCGCTGTCCCGAAGCAGCACATTGGCTCCGGGAAGGGGCAATCCGTTCGAGGCGTCCGTGACTATCCCGCGCACGGTCCCCTCGTTATCGTTTCGGTTCGATGAAACGGAGGAAGATTGCGCGCGAACCGTCCCGATTCCGAATACGAAGAGAAACAGGATGGCTGCAAGCATCCATGCCGTCCGTTCCATGTTTCCGCAATGGTGTATGAATTAGGGTCTGTCAACACTATGCAGCGGCGCTCTGCGGGGCCTGTTTTTCTGCCAGGCCAGGCGCCGCGAGCGCAGTGTGGCCCAGCCACATAAGCGAGCGGCAACACCGCATGGCGGGGAAACAGGCCCCGCCCTTCGGGTTCCGCCGGTCACGGCGTCACTCTTCGTAGCTCGTCGCTCATTTGGAACCGCCAAACTTCACTCCTCGCGCCTTGATTGATGCCGTGCCTGACGGAACAGAGCATTGCTGCATAGTGTTGACAGGCCCTGGGAGACGATTCGTATTTTCAGGGCAACGTAATGTACATCCCGGAGGTTATATTTTCGTATTGTACGGGGACATTTCTTGTGGGTGCGCTTTCTGAATAATCGTACATGGTACTACATACCTACGGACAGATTCGCTCCGCGCGCTCCCTTTTCATTCTTGTCGCCGCAGGCTTTTTCGCCGGGTGTTCCGGCCCGCAGGAAGTACCTTCGGGCGACCGTCTCTTTACCCTGATCCCTTCTTCCTGGTCCGGCGTCCGTTTCGAGAATCGGCTTCGGCCGACGGAATCTTTCAATGTGTTTACGTACCGGAATTATTTCAACGGCGGCGGAGTGGGCATTGCCGACCTGAACGGCGACGGCTTGCGCGATCTGGTGTTGACCGCCAATCAGTTGCAGGACCGGCTGTATCTGAACAGGGGCGCGTTCCGGTTCGAGGAGGTGACGAGCCGGGCCGGCATGGAAAGCGGACGCGGCTGGTCCACCGGCGTGAGCACCGCCGACGTGAACGGGGATGGCTTGCCGGACATCTATATCTGCCGTGCGGGCGATGCATCCGGGGACGATCGGGCCAATCTCCTCTTTA
>JANQSQ010000575.1 GCA_028283985.1 Rhodothermales bacterium
TTCGGGGGATGTTCATGTATTTTTTCGCAGAGGCGGGCGTCGTCGTGCGTATGTACCGTGAAGTAAGGTTCCCGTTTCTTATTCGTCAGACAATCAGACACTGCGGGAACAGGAGCGCACTATGGCGTCAGGCAGTCAGAACAAACGTGTCATTATTCAGGTGGTTTTGGGGATACTTATCCTCTGCATGGGGTATTTCCTCTATGATTCGATTACTGAACCCTGGGCTGCCGTGGAGCGGCAGGAGGAACTCACCGAGCGTACGCGCCTGCGCATGAGTAATGTCAGGGCGGCGCTTATCCGGTTCGACGAACGGACCGGGCGTTTCCCGGGTTCTCTCGACAGCCTGCATATCTGGGTGCAAACCGATTCGACGATGCAGGCGCACAGCGACAGTCTGTTCGGTAGCGGTGCGAATATCGATTCCTTTATTGTTTCGCCTCGTACAGGGAAGCAATTCGAATACGAAATCAACGATACGTCGCGCGTCATGGTGTATCTGCTCAGCGATCCGGATTCCAACGATGAGATCGGAACCCTTGAACCGGATCCTACCCGGTTGAACGCCGCAAGCTGGGAGTAGTCTCGCAGGCGGCGGCGAGCGCCGTGTATTCATTGCGCCGACCAGACCCTGACCTGATCCATGGACGCGTACGTACGGGCGGGGGTCGATATTACAGGCCGTGCGGTCCGCTACGCCGAGGTATCGCAATGTGCGTCGGAGCGCCGGCTATCGCGGCTCGGGCGCATTGATGTGGACGAGGATCTTCTCGGCAGCGTGCTTTCCGGCCGGGACGACGGGTGCGTCCGTGCGGTTTCAGAGGCGCTTGCAGAGGCATTTTCCGGATCGGAGGACGGCTGCGGAATTGACGATCTGCGTATCGCGATTTCTCCACGGGCAGGTCATTCTTTTCGTGTGCCGCTTTTCGCGGAAACCGGGCCGGATGTCCGGCGGAGCTGCCTCAGGCAAGCAACCGATCTGCTCGTAGCGCCGGAAAAGCCGCTGCGTATCACTGCCGATGTGATTCGTCGTGGAGCAATGCCCCGGGGCGCTGAAGAGGCATGGATGCATGTGCTGGCGGTTGACGAACGTCTTGACGAACGTCTGCGGCGTCTTGTTCGGGACGTGCCGGTGAAGCGCACGCGGCT
>JANQSQ010000579.1 GCA_028283985.1 Rhodothermales bacterium
CGGCGGCACGACATATCGATCGTAGCGCAGCGCCGCCCCACGCCCAACAAGGAAATATCTGCGGCCTGGATATTCGGCAGCGGATACCCCGTCTGGCTGCCGGTGGGGCGTCACGGGGTATTGCTGCACGACGACTACGACTATCATAGGGGAAGAGATCGCATCGTAGTGGATTATGGCCCGCGCAATGCTTCCCGTCTCCGGGCGTACCATCGCCTGGACATTGCCGTGCATTTTCGCAAGGAACGTTCCTGGGGCACGCGTACGCTTACGTTCGGCACGTACAATACCTATAACCGGAAAAATCCGTTCGTGGTATATCCCGTGCAGCGAAGCGGCGATGACTCCACATTCAGTTTTCGTCAGTTGAGCCTCTTTCCGGTGCTTCCCTCGCTCGCATACCGCATCTCTTTCTGATCATGTCTCTTTCCGTAAAATCATTGCGTGGATCGCTGTGCAAATCGTTCTGCGCCGCATGGTTTGCGGCAGGCGCACTGGGCGTTTTGGGCGCTTGCGAATTGGCGGTCGAGGTGGATGTTCCCGAACACGAGGCGCAGCTGGTGGCCCACAGCTTTTTTGCGCCGGACAGCGCATGGACGGTCCGCCTCCGGAGAAGCGCGGACATCGAGGGGCGCGACGACGTCAGCAAGTTGGCGGTTGCCGACGCCAGGGTGCGTGTTGCGGACAAGGCGGGGAATTTTTCGACGACGCTTACGCATATCTCGGAGGGGGTGTATGCGGCGCCTGCTGGCGCGCACCCGATTCCCGGCGCCGCGTATACGCTCGAAGCGGAGGCCCCCGATTTGCCTTCGATCCGCGCGGTCGCTTCCATTCCGGCGGCAAGGGCGAGCATCGAGGAACTGGAGCGCATCGACGACCCGGACGACCGGTTCGGTGCTGAAATGTATCGGATCCGCATTCGGATCAAGGATCCCCCGGGCGCGAATTACTACAAACTCGAACTGTTCAGGATATCTCCCGTTGGGGAAGAGAATGAGATTGGCGGTCGTCCCATTGTGGACGAACCGGGCCGTCCCCTTGCGTTCACGGAGATTCCGTTTTCAAGCAACGAACGTTCGTTCCGATACAAGGACTACGGGTATTTTTTCGATCGGCCGGAGGTGACCGACGAAGACAGGCTCTTCCAGGGCGTTCTTTTTTCGGATGAATTGTTCGACGGCCAAACGGAATCGTTCGAAATCACCGTATTGGCGTTTCCTTTCAACACGGTGGAATCCCGATACAGGCTGGCGCTTTCGGCGCTGAGCAATGACTATTTCGTCTATCACCATACGGTTCATGTGCAAGTCGACGCGGTGGACGAGGTAGATATCACGGCGGCCTTACTGCAAACGCCGCCGGTGCATTTGCATTCGAATGTTGAAAAGGGCCTGGGCGTGTTCGCAGGCTATGCGGTCCATACGTTCGGCTTCGATGCGGAGGGGAATGTGTGGAGCGGGGAGGGGGAGAGATAAAGCATTTGTTCGCCGCCGCTCCGCGCAGCGCCCTTCTATGAAGGCAATCTCGCTGCTCATGTCC
>JANQSQ010000594.1 GCA_028283985.1 Rhodothermales bacterium
ATTCGGTCGGATTATGACGATTCGTAGAACGGCCAGACGGTATGGCAGGGAATTACATTGCCGCGGAAGCTTTTCTGGCATGCCTGTAACCTCCGGTGGAATGTTGTTGAAACAGGCGGTTCCAAAGGCATTTTCCAAAGATGAGGAACGAGCCGTGATGCAGTGGCTGGATCGTTCGGGGCCATTTTGGGATGTCCACAGGGTGCATGATGGGGATGATTATATCGACTACAAGGGAGAGGTAGTCACGGATACGGTGATCGGTGAAGCTGCGTATCGCAGTTTGCACGGCTCTCGGTGTGATCTGGTCAGCGCCATACCTTCGGACTGGGACTTTTCGCCTATCGAAGTGGTCTGGAGGCGAGAGTTCGAAGGCTTGGACGATCAGACCGCGAGTCTCGATAATTGGTGGGATCCCGACTCTTTGGAAGAAAGCCTGAAAGCTTTCGCACCGCCCCTTCAGTCTTGGGAGAATTTGCAAAATGCCTCGACCAACAGGTTTGAGAACCTGACGTTCGTTCCCGATTGCTTTAAGCCCCTTGAAGGGTTGCCATTTGTCGATTCTACAGCAAATCGTTGCATAGAACTGCTCAATATTCTGGATCAGTTTGCATGCGCCTTCGATTCGACGGGGAAGCGTAGCCCCGAAGGTCATGATATTTACCAGAATTTTTTCACAGGAGAGAGGGCGTGGTTTTCAGATTCCACATCGAACGAAAAAAATGATTTTCTGGCCGAGATGACATTTCGGCATCCGGATAATCCAGAAAAATCCCTGTTTTGTCCTTGGCATGGGAAGGTGAATTATCCGCATTTTCCCATCCGCATTCATTTCTCGTGGCCCGTGTTGGCAACGGAGCCCTTATATGTGGCGTACGTGGGGCCCAAGATCACGCGGTATCATTAGCAAGTTGGCTGTTCCTTCACCGGGAGTGTCAACCATCACCTCTAAGGCAGCCGCTTAACGGAACACCCCAAAAGCGCTTCCCCAAACTTCTCGACAGGCACGACGATGCATGAGGACATGCACTCACGTTTCTATGTTTTCGTCAGCTTCCTTACTGAGACGTGCTTTCAGTCGGTCAGGTTCATGTCCAGGCTCGCGCCATCAAGCAATTCCACCGCCTCCTTGGCGTGGAGAGACATATCGAGCAAGTTCGCTTCAGGATTTCGCCTGCTCATACCGTACCTCGTACGATGCCAGGATATCGTTCTTGCGAATGTAATTGCGGCTTGCCTCGATTCCCTTAAAAGTATGTATGTCCGCTTGTTTGCGAAGCAGTCTGCTCAATTCTCGTTCCATGCGGGCGATGCCGAACAAACCGATAGATTTGCCCGGCGCAAACTCCACAAGCACATCCACGTCGCTTTCGGGCGCGAAGTCTTCGCGCAAGACCGATCCGAAGAGCGCCAGACGCAGGATATGGTTGTGCCGGCAAAAGGAGGCGATTTCGTCGCGCGGTATGTCGATTCGTGCAGGCATGAGTCCGGACTTCCGGATGATTATTGATCATGGTACGATAAAAAACGCGATGTTCCGTCCTCTCCCCAACCCCCTTCACCACCCCTCCTTCGTTTTTTACTTGCATATTCCGTTATGAAATTGTAAAATCCTCCCGATGTACCTTTTCGGGAAGCGCCCTGCGCGGCCCTGCTCCTTTATCATAGTCACCTGATCATTCCCTCAGCACACAAGATTATGCAACTCTTTACGACGACGAAAGCGCGGATCGCAAGCGGCTTCGCGCTTTTTCTTATGCTTGCTCTTGCCGCCGGCTTCGGTGCGCAGGA